>NZ_JAMQHY010000174.1:0-261 GCF_023845705.1 Clostridium sp. ZBS15 | reverse complement strand
CTTGCAAAATTTAATATATTGGGTATTTTTAGCATACGATACTTGTCATCACATTTTTTCACTCTAAAATTAAAAGGAGCCACCCAACTAAAATGTGTGATATCAAAAGAGGCAATATCATTTGGTAATATCATTGAGTCGACATCTAAAAAATGCTTAATTGGATTTTTGAAATTATATAAATTATCAAGTTTCATCGTTTTTCCCTCTTTTCATTTTATTTATATTTAATGTTCATTTAATAATTTAAAACAATTCATT
>NZ_JAMQHY010000173.1:0-241 GCF_023845705.1 Clostridium sp. ZBS15 | reverse complement strand
CTATCTTGTTAGATAAGATATACTTATATACTATCTTATCTATAGATACTATCTATATATAATCTCTCTTTCATTGCTAGATCCCTCTTACTCTATTATTCACCCCTACCACCTATCTATTCAATTATTACACATGTTATATATATAACTATATATTCATCACTATTACTATCTAACATTCACAAATACATACACATATACACCCTTACAAAACCACTCTTCCTACTATCTACTACAAAAC
>NZ_JAMQHY010000172.1:0-250 GCF_023845705.1 Clostridium sp. ZBS15 | reverse complement strand
TTTATTAATTTTTTTTTTTTTTATTTTTTCCTTTTTTTTTTTTTTTTTTTTTTTTTTTTTTTAAATAAATTATGTTACAAATTCCCCACCCCTTTTTTTTAATTTTTTTTTTAGAAATTTATATATTTTTATTTTTTTTTTTCTTTTTTTTGGTTAATAATTAAATTATTTTTTTTTTATGTGGACTTTTTTTTTTTTGTTTTTTTTCTTTTTTTGTTATTTACTCTTCTATATTTTTATTTTTTTTTTT
>NZ_JAMQHY010000171.1:0-246 GCF_023845705.1 Clostridium sp. ZBS15 | reverse complement strand
GGACTGGATGGAGCAAGAGCAAGAACGTGGTATCACAATTACTTCTGCTGCAACTACAGCACAATGGAAAGGTCACCGTGTAAATATCATTGACACTCCAGGACACGTAGATTTCACAGTAGAAGTAGAACGTTCTTTACGCGTACTTGATGGCGCAGTAGCAGTACTTGATGCACAATCTGGTGTAGAACCACAAACAGAAACTGTTTGGCGTCAGGCTACTACTTATGGTGTACCTCGTATCGT
>NZ_JAMQHY010000170.1:0-336 GCF_023845705.1 Clostridium sp. ZBS15 | reverse complement strand
TTTTTTTTTTTTTTTTTCTTTTTTTTTTTTTTTTTTTTTTTTTTTTTCCTTTTTTTTTTTTTTTTCTTTTTTTTTTTTTTTTTTTTTTTTTTCTTTTTTCCCTTTTCCCCTCTTCCTTTTTTTTTCCCTCTTTTTTTTTTTTTTTTTTTTTTATTACCTTATATATATTTTTAACTCTTACAATAGAAAAAAAAAAATATAATATTTTTTCTTCCCCTTCTTCAATATTTTTAATATTTTCTTCTCCATTTTATATTATTTAATTTTTATATTAAAACTCCACAAAAAAATATTAAAAAAAACAAAAAAAAAAAAACCAAAAAAAAAAAAAAAAAA
>NZ_JAMQHY010000167.1:0-292 GCF_023845705.1 Clostridium sp. ZBS15 | reverse complement strand
CCAGGCGTTTGGCGGCGGTGCTGGCCTTGCGGGTGCGAGCGACTTCGAGGAAAAACTTGAGGTCGTCCCAGTTCAGCGAGCCTAACGAGGTGATGTTTTTTTGCATGATGGACGGGCTTATATGTGCGTTCTTATTAGAAGTTTGCACATCTATACTCCAAAAACCGTCCGACAACCATTCTGGACACACGCCTCATCTCAAGGCGAACCTTTCGCCTTGGCTCCTACGATAAAAACAAGTTCTGGAGACCAGCATGAACGCATCGCTTACGCCCAACGACACCACACTGCA
>NZ_JAMQHY010000017.1:0-47334 GCF_023845705.1 Clostridium sp. ZBS15 | reverse complement strand
CATAGAACATATGTTCTATGTACGCAAAAATGGCACTTTCTAAGTTTGTTTACACCAAATAAATATAAATAGCATTAAATACAGATAATTATCAAAATATAATTGAATTATTTATCATCTACTAATATAATCTATTTGATTATATCTACAAAAGTACAATCTAGTATATTGTCTAATTGCCTTGGATTCATTTCAATTTGAGATCCAATTTTACCACCACTAAATACTATTGTTTCACAATTTAAAGCGGTATTATGAATAAAAGTTTTAAATGCTTTCTTCATTCCAATAGGAGAGCATCCACCCCTTATATATCCTGTTATTTTATTAATATCTTTAACATGAATCATTTCAATACTTTTTTCAGATGCGGCTTTTGCAGCTTTTTTCATATCCAGTTCTTTTGCAACTGGAACAACATATACATAAAATTCTTTAGAATGTCCCTGAGTGACCAAGGTTTTAAAAACTTCATTTTCATCCTTATTTATTTTATGCGCAACAGCTACACCATCTATTTTTCCATCTTTATTTTGATAGTTATAAGTGGTATATTCTATTTTACTGCTGTCTAAAATTCTCATAGCATTAGTTTTACTTTCTTTTGCCATAATTTTTTCCTCCTGTTATATAAATAAAATATTACTGAATAAAAATCATTAGACCATATCTATCGATTTTTATTTAATTCATCTACCTATTAATTTTATATAAAAAATTCTAAGTAAATACATATATATTATATATTATATTGTATTTTTGTCCAATTTTTCATTCTACTTCTATTTTAAAAATAGAATTTGAAAAACAACAAAAAGTGTAATTCCTAGAATAAAGGAAAATTCAAATTCAATTTTTGATACAAATTCAATATTATAATATGTGTAAAACTTTATATTTTAAGGAAAATCAAAGAGAATTCTAGTGATTAGTTTACTAAATAACAATCATTAAAAATTTAATTATTTTTACAATTTAAGGAATAAAATTATTCATGGATAATAATTCTTATCTAAATGAAAATACAAGACTGATAAATGTCCATAAAATTAAAAGTATATAATTTAGCTTATTGGTTAATAATTTAAGTTAGATGGATAATTAAATCGCAAAATTAAATTTATATTTTAATAAGCATTAAATCTAAAACCAAGGTTAAAATTTCAAATAAATCAATTTTAATGCTAAAAATCGCTTAATTTTATTTCGGGAAATATACATTTCCCGAAATAATTGATTAAAAATTCATTTATTGGTATAATATATTTAAATCTTATGAAAATAGATTTAAATTATAATAAATGATGGTGATAAAATATATGAATTATGATATTGATTTTTTTCAAAACAACGACTTACCTAATTCAGTAATAGATTTTTTAAATTACTTAGAAACCATAAAAAATAAATCTACAAATACAATTGCTGCATACAAAAAAGATTTAACTATCTTTTTTAAATTCATGAAATTATATCGAGGACTTATTAAAGATAAAAATATAGAATTCGAAGAAATAGATATTAGAGATATTGATGATGATTTTTTAAAAGGTATAAAGCTTAGAGATCTATATGCCTTTATGTCTTTCATTGAAAAATATAGAAATAACAGCGCTTATGCAAGAGCTAGAAAAGTTGCTACTTTAAAATCTTTTTTTAAGTTTTTACAAGGAAAAGCTAAAATAATTGTGGACAACCCTACAACAGAGCTAGAATCCCCTAAGATAAATAAACGACACCCTGTATATCTTACATTAGATCAAAGCATACATTTACTTGGATCTTTGGATAAAAATAATAAAAATTACGCTCGAGATTATTGTATATTAACTCTATTTTTAAATTGTGGAATGCGTCTTTCAGAATTGTGTGGAATATTAATTGAAAAAATCAGAAATGATATTTTAACTATCATAGGTAAAGGTAATAAAGAACGTACAGTTTATTTGAATGATGCTTGCTTAAAAGCAATTGAAAATTATATGTTAGTTAGGGATGATTCTAAAACCTTGCCGGAATACAAAAAATTTTTATTCTTATCTTCTCATAATAAACCAATAAATCAAAGAACAGTTGAGATAATGATTAAAAAACATGCAAAAAATGCAGGGTTAACAGATGAAAAATATACTCCTCATAAATTAAGACATACTGCTGCTACACTTATGTATAAGTATGGAGATGTGGATATAAGAAGTCTTCAAAATATATTAGGCCATGAAAATATTTCCACTACTCAAATTTATACTCATGTTGATGATGATACATTAAGAGATGCAGTAAAATCAAATCCACTATCAAAATTATAAAGAATTCTCTCCTACTTTATGAAAAATCTCTATTATTATATTTTTAGACTATAATAATAGAGATTTTAAAATTATAAGTAAATTACTTTACATAATATTTATACTGTAATTTATATTTATTATCTTATAGGATTTCCTAAGGTTTCTTTAAATTGAGCAACATAGGTTGGATCATTACCTTCATATACAACCAAAGTATTCCCCTTTTTATAATAATTAGGTTTAGTTTTGTAATCTACAGTGGCTCCTTCTATTTTCATTCCATCATCAGATATTCTTTTTATATCTTCATCAATTTTATTAGAATCATCATATTCATAAACTCTAACATAATCATTTCCGACCATGTAGTCAGTTTCTGTTCCACTAAAATAATCTTTTTTACTTCCATTTACTGCATCTTTAAGTTCATTACCAGCATTTACTACATCATCTTTAAAGTTTATTGCTGTATATTTTATGGTTTCCCCAGCATCTTTTGTTGCATCTTTAACGTTATTACCTAAATCCTTAACATCTTCTTTAACATTTTCTCCTGCTTCTTTCATGTTTGTTTTAGAATCATCAGAATTATTAGATCCACATCCTATAAACATTGAACATGATAGCAATGTAGCCAATAGTAAGGCTAAAATTGATTTTCTTTTCATAAATCTTACACCTCATTTCTAATTAATCTTCTAATTTAGTTTACCAAAAAAAACTTAATATATTCACATTCGTTAAAACTGCTATTTTTTTAACATAACAAACATTATGTAAACTAATATAAATAAAAAGATGAAATAACTCATAACACAAAGCTATTTCATCCGGTACGATTTTAAATGAATAAATTTCCAAATTATTTATCAAAGTGAAACTCTTGCCCAACTTCATTAATTCCTTGGTTTATTTTGCTCGCAGCACTTTTAATGCTATTGCCTGTTGCTTTATTGTTCATATTACTACATCCAACCATAAAGACTGATATAAACAATACTGCTAATGATAAAATTGATTTTTTTCATAAAAGTTACACCTCTTTTTCACAACTATTTCAACAATAGTTTGTGTTAAAAAGGATATATATACATTTTTATGCTTTATTTTTGAATTTTCTTACGCCAGGATATACTTCTTCTGTAAGTTCTTCTATATTATCATCATTAAATAATTCATTATCATCTAAATATTCAATATGATCGAATGCATCTTCATATTCTGTTTCTTCAGTAAGCTTAAATTCATCACAATTTAACCCTTTAGATTCAATGAATTTAGAATAAATATCCTTTAAGTTTAAATTATTTTGTTCTAATTCTTCCATTTGATCTTCATCAAGAGATGATTTTAAGTTATTAAAAAATTCTTCTTCTAAAATCTTATTTTCATCTTTAGTTTTTGAAATTTCTTCTATTTTTATAGCTTTAATATCAACACCATCTATTTCTAAGCATTTACCACAATTATCACATATTTTATTTTCATATATATCGCAATAATCATCATCATTATATTTATTTGTCATTATTAAGTACCCTCATTTCTATAATGAAATTGTCATTCCATTATATCAAAACCATAAATTTAAATCAAATAAAATATTAACTTTAATCTTCAAAACATACAGAACATAAGTTTGTTATATTATAAAACCTATGTTATAATAACAATAAGATAGAGAGGTGTAATATTAATGATAGAGAGTAAGGACAGACAAACGGAAATTTATGAATTTTTAAAATTATATATAGAAAATAAGGGATATCCACCTTCAGTAAGAGAAATATGCGAAGCTGTTTCATTAAGATCTACATCTACTGTACATGGTCATTTAAAAAGATTAGAAAAAAAAGGATTAATTAGAAGAGATCCAACGAAACCAAGAGCATTAGAAATAGTTAAAAATAATAGAGATAAAAAAGAAATGATAAACATACCTATAGTTGGTAAAATTACTGCAGGTATTCCGATACTTGCAACTGAAAATATAGAAGACTCGTTTCCGATACCGCTTGATTATATAAAACATGATAATGAATTATTTATGTTAAGAGTATCTGGTGAAAGTATGGTTAATGCTGGCATAAGAGATAATGATTTAGCAATTATTGAAAGCTGTAAGACTGCATTAAATGGAGATATTGTTGTTGCTTTAATAGATGAAGAAGCAACAATTAAACGATTTTTTAAAGAAGAAGATCATATAAGACTACAACCAGAAAATGATTCTATGGACCCGATAATGGTTGATAATTGTTCTGTTTTGGGTAAATTAGTTGGTATATTTAGATCATATTAATTTAGTTACTTCAATTTTAAATATTACTAAATTAATAGATTTAATTAAATTATTTTTGAAAATTTATAAGCTGAAATACTAAACATTATATCTTAGTATTTCAGCTTTTTTGCATGAAATATTTATTATATAAATTATTTTACTTCAAGTACTTTACTTAATCCTATTAAAATTCCTATTTTACCATGATCAAAGTTTAATCCACCTTGCATATAAGCTATATAAGGTTCTCTTATTGGACCATCTGCAGACAATTCAATTGTTGATCCAGATATAAATGCGCCAGCTGCCATTATTATTTCACTATCATATCCTGGCATTGCCCATGGTTCACACACAGCAAATGCATCAATTGGTGAAGCTGCTTGAATTCCGTTACAAAATTGAATTAATTTTTTAGGATCACCAAATTCTATAGCTTGTATTATGTCAGTTCTCTTATCAGTAGATGCAGGGAATCCCTTAAAGCCAGCAAGCTCCATTGTTTTAGCACAAAATATTGCTGTTTTTACAGCTTCCATAGAAACGTGTGGTGCTGAAAATAATCCTTGATATAAACTTCTCATAAGTCCATAAGTTGGGCCATACTCGCCTCCTATTCCTGGAACAGTGAATCTATAAGAGGCTTGTTCAACATATTCTTTTTTACCAACTATATATCCACCACCTGGAGCAATACCGCCACCTATGTTTTTCATAAGAGATCCTGCCATAAGATCTGCTCCAACTTCTGTTGGTTCAATAGCTTCAATAAATTCTCCGTAGCAATTATCTACAAAAATCACAACATCTTCTCTTACTTCTTTTATGCATTTTATTACTTCTTCAATTTCTGAAACTAAGAAAGATTTTCTAGAAGCATATCCTGTACTTCTTTGTATATGTATTAGTTTTATAGCTTTATCATTTTTTAATGTCTCTTTAATTTTGTCGAATTTAAATTTTCCATTCTCATCTAATTCAATAACATCTGTTTTTATATTGTATTCATCTAATGAACCTTTAGTTTTTTTGTCAGCAAGTCCTAATACTCCTAAAAGAGTATCATAAGGCATTCCAGAAACACAAAGTATTTTATCACCAGGTCTTACATTTCCCATCATAGCAGCACCAATAGCATGAGTTCCGCTTACGAAATTAGGTCTAACTAAACCTGCTTCAGCTTTAAATATTCTAGCATAAACTCTATCTAAAGTATCTCTTCCAAAATCATCAAGACCATATCCTGTTGTATTAGTAAAATGTGATTCACTTATTCTTTCTTCTTGAAAGGCTTTTAATACTTTAAGTTGATTAAATTCTCTTATTTCATCGTACTGTACAAATATATCTTCAGTCTCTTTTAAAGCTTTTTTATATAATTTAAATGCTTCTTCACTAATATTGTAATTATTAATTAAAAATTCTTCTGTTTTCTTTAACATTTTTTTATATTCTCCTCCTAGGTATTACAAGTATATTTCCTCAAAAATAAATAGGCAAATAATTGCCTATTTATTTTAGTTTTCATTATCTACAAATAAAATTGGTTTTTCTGGAGTTACAGTGGTTATTGCATGTTTATATATAAGCATTTGTTTACCCTCACTATCTAAAATAACAGTAAAACTGTCAAACCCTTTTACAGTTCCATTTAGTTTAAAACCAGTTGAAAGATATATTGTTACAGGTATTTTGTTTTTTCTTGCACTGTTTAAAAATATGTCTTGCAGATTATTCTGTTGCTTATTCATAAAACCATATTTACCTCCATTTTATTAATTCTCTTTATACCATTATAAACCTAGTTATTTGTTATGTCATCAACAATTTTGCTTAATATTTCCTCATCAGACAATACATCTTTATCTAAAAAAGTACATCTAGGATCTCTTCTAAACCAAGTTAATTGTCTCTTAGCATAATTTCTTGAACCCTGCTTTATCAAATTAATAGCTTCATCTAATGAGATTTTTTTATCTAAGTAATAAAATATTTCTTTATATCCTATTCCTTGCATAGATTGCATATCAGAAGTATATCCAAGTTTTTTTAATTCTATGCATTCATCAATAAGTCCATTTTCAATCATGATTTCTACTCGCTTATTAATCCTATTATATAACTTTTCTCTATCCATAGTTAATACATAATAAAATACATCATAATCTGTTTTATAAAAATCATCACCTACATTATATGAACTAAATGGCTTTCCAGTAATTTTATAAACTTCAAGAGCTCTTATTACTCTTTTTCTATTGTTAGGATGTATCTCTCTATAACTTATTTCATCTATTTCTTTAAGCATTTCATGAACATAGGTATTACCATTAGCTTCTGCAAGTGATTCTAGATAAGTTCTATACTCATCATCTTTTTCAGATTCTGTAAAAGTAACATTACAAGTTAAAGAATTTATATAAAGTCCTGTTCCTCCAACTATCATAGGAAGCTTTTCCTTAGCTATAATTTCTTTTATTGCTTTTTCACCTATATTTTTAAAATCTGCAACTGAAAATTCCTCTTCTGGAGAAACAATGTCTATCATATGATGATTTATATCTTTCATCTCTTCTTTTGTAACTTTAGCTGAACCTATATCCATTTTCTTATATATTTGCATTGAATCTGCTGATAGTATCTCTCCATTTAATTTTTCTGCAAGTTTTATTGAAAGTTCTGTTTTCCCAACAGCTGTAGGACCTCCAAGAACTAAAATCTTTTGTTTCATTATTTAAACAATCCTCCTAAATTTTTTATCTATATCTGTACTAGTAAATTGAATAATAGTTGGTCTTCCGTGAGGACAATGGAAAGGATCATCTATATACCGTAACTCTTCTATTAATTTAACCATCTCTAACTCATCTAAAGAATCATTTCCTTTTACTGCTGATTTGCATGCTTTAGTTGCTATAGCATTATATTTAACTTCAGTAGTTTTACCTGATCCTAAATTTTTAAGATTATCTAATATTTCTAAAAATAAATTCTTAGGTTTTAGTTTACCTAGAAAATAAGGTACTTCTTTTAATGCTATAGATGTGCCACCGAATTCTTCAATAGTAAAACCAGCTTCTTTAAATACATCTTTGTTTTCTTCAAAATACGAGTAGTCATCCATGCTTAAATCAATTACTGTTGGTATCATAAGTGGCTGTATTATTATATCTCCACAATTTATATCATTTAAATACTTTTCAAACATTATTTTTTCATGAGCTGCGTGTTGATCTATCATATAAAGAGTTCCTGCATATTCCCCTAATATATACGTTTTATTATATTGACCAATAATTTTTATAGCAGGAAACTTTGGAATTTTTTCTTTTAATAATTCTGATGTTCCTATTGTTTTTGATTTACTTTCCTTATATTTCTCACCTTTACAGCTATCTTCATACTTATTAGAGTTAGATGTATAAGAGGTTTCATAATTTACTTCATTATTGTCACAAATAACTTCTTTATTAGAACAACTATTAGCATCATCTTCTAATTTAATGTGATCACTTTTTAAATCAACTGGAATATTAACATTTAAAGGAATCTTATTATGAATATCAGTGTCTTTTTTGTATTTTTCATCATAAATATGATTATTTATGCTATTATCCTCGTGTGTAGAACATATGTTCTTTTGTGACAAATGATTAGTATTAAGTTTAACTTTTTCTTGTTCTTCTTCAATTTTAAAGGTTATTTCTTCAATATTTAAGTTAGCATTCTTACGAGTAGCTTCATTTTCTTCTTCAGGTATTGAAAATGTACTAAAAACTTCTTCCTTTAAAGATGTATGAACAGCACCAAATATCTTTTTAAAAATAAAACGTTCATCATTAAACTTTACTTCTGATTTAGTTGGATGAATATTCACATCTATATATTCAGGGTATATTTCTATAAATAATATAAAGAAAGGAAACTTACTTACAGTAGAAAATGATTTAAATGCTTGCTCTACTGCAATTCCTAAACTTCTATTCTTTATATATCTGCTATTTACAAAAATACTTTGATTATTCCTAGAACCTCTAGCAATATCCTCTTTTCCTACGTAACCATAAATAGTAGCAATATCGGATGTATCTTCAAAATATAATACATTTTCAACTATACTTTTACCATATATAGTTCTTATAACATCTTTCATGTTGCCATTACCATATGTATGAACAATCTTTTTCCCATTATTAAATAGTTTAAAACTAATGTTAGGGTTAGATAAAGCTATTCTAGTTATAATATCATTAATTAAAGATGATTCTTTAGATGTTGTTTTAAGAAACTTTTTTCTTGCTGGAACATTGAAAAATAAATCCCTTACTTCCATTATAGTTCCTTTATTAACTCCACATTCTGTAACTTCTGAAAATTTTCCACCTTCTATTGTAATTTCATATCCACATTCTTCAGTTTCTTGTTTTGTTTTTAAATTAACTCTAGCTACTGATGCAATAGATGGAAGAGCTTCCCCCCTAAAACCTAATGTGTTAATACTATATATATCTTCAGACTCTTTTATCTTACTTGTGGCATGAGGCAAAAAAGCTTTCTCTATATCCTCTTTATAAATGCCATCTCCATCATCAATAATTCTTATTAAAGAACTTCCACCCTCTTCTATTTCTATTAATATATTTTTAGAATTTGCATCTATAGCATTTTCCACTAATTCCTTTACTACTGATGCAGGTCTTTCTACTACTTCACCTGCTGCAATTTTATTAGCTGTATCTTCATTTAATATATTAATTCTTTTCACATTTTGCACCCCCTTGTAAGTCTCTACTTTATAAGTAAATCTAATATAACATATTGCATGTATATTTAGATATTTAATTTGTATTTATAAGTTTCTTCAAATGTATTATATCCAATTTAATTCCTAATAACAAATCTAAATTACAAATACAAATTAAAAACTCTTAGGTTATATTTCTGAAAATAACACCTAAGAGTTTTTAATTATTTAATAAATCATTCTAATTTTTATTTACGTCTTCTTGCAAAATCTACAAATTTAAACTTATCTGGTCTATGTCTAGACTCAGTATATTGAAACAGACTTGTATCATCTAAGTAAGTATAACTTTTAACAACAACAATCATATTAAAGTTTTTCATATTTAAATACTTTTTGTCTTCTTCTGTTGCAAATTGAACAGTTATTTCTTTTTTTGCATAAGCTATTTTTAATCCAAGTTCATCTTCAATATACTTATAAATAGATTCTTCACATATTTCTTCAGTGATATTTTCAACATATTTTTTTACTAAATAATCTTTATCTAAGATTATTCTTTCATCTGCGATGCTTCTAGATCTTATTATTTTCCAAACCTTATCCTTAGAGCTTAATTCTAGTTTTCTACTCATACTTTCATTTGGATGAACACATTTTAAAACTTCAACTTTAGTTTTAGAATTTGGTCCTAGTTTATCTGCAATTTCTTTAAAACTAACTACACCTGATACAGGAAAATCAAATTTATTTATATCTAACACAAAAGACCGTCTACCTTTTATCTTTTGTATATATCCATTTTCCTCAAGCAAAGTTAATGCTTTTCTTGCAGTATCTCTAGAAACTTTATATTCTTTCATAAGATCACTTTCTGAAGAAATTTCATCATTTGCTTTAAATATCCCATTTTCTATTTTATTTGCAATTTCACTATATATATTAAAATATTTACTCGCCATAATTTATCACCATAAACATTTTAACATAATATATACTTAATTCTCAACAATATAAACAACAGATTCATATGGTCTAAGTAAAATTTTATCATTTAAATCCATACTATCTTTATAATTTGAAATTAATATTCTACAATTTTTAAATAAAAGATTATGTGGTAATAATACCTCAGTCTTTTCAGCATAAAAGTTATTTAAAACTATTAATTTCTCGTTGTTATATTCTCTAGTATATGCTAAAACTTTTTCATGTTCTTCAAGTATCATATTAAATGATCCATTTGAAACAACATCATGTTCCTTTCTAATCTTTATAAGATTTTTATAATGATAGAATATAGAATCACTATCTTTTAATGCATTTTCTGCATTTATTTCTTTATAAGATTTACCTACTGGTATCCAAGGTACGCTAGTTGAAAATCCACTATTATTTTTATCATTCCATTGCATAGGGGTTCTTGAATTGTCTCTTGATTTTGATGCTAATATCTTATATATTTCTTCTTCATTAACACCATTTGCTTTTAAAATATCATAATAATTCTTAGATTCAATATCTCTATATTCATCTATTGAATTAAAATTAGGATTTGTCATTCCAAATTCTTCACCTTGATAAATATATGGTGTTCCTCTCATCATATGAATACAAGTTCCAAGCATTTTTCCACTTTCTTTATGATATTTATCAGTATTTCCAAATCTAGAAATTATTCTTGGCTGATCATGGTTACACCAAAATACTGCATTCCAACCATTCCATTGTTCCATACCTTCTTGCCATTCTTTGAAGATAGATTTTAATAATTTAAAATCAAAGTTCATAAGTGTCCATTTATCACCATTATCATAATCGACTTTTAAATGATGAAAGTTAAATACCATAGATAACTCTTTTTCATCCGGATTTGAATATTTAATACAATTATCTATAGTTGTAGAGGACATTTCTCCAACTGTTATTATATCGTTATATTTACCGAAAGTATTTTTATTTAATTCCTTTAAATATTTATGTATATTAGGACCATCTGTATAAAATCTTCTTCCATCGCCCATAGTATCATCTTCAAATTTTTCTGGTTTTGAAATTAAATTTATAACATCAAATCTAAATCCTTTAACACCTTTGTTTATCCAATGGTTTACTATTTTGTATATTTCGTTTTTAACTTCTGAATTGGTCCAATCTAAGTCTCCTTGTGTCTTATCAAATAAATGCAAATAGTATTCATCAAATTTATCTATATATTCCCAAGCACTCCCTCCAAATTTTGATTGCCAATTAGTTGGTGGTTTATCTTCTTTACCTTCTTTAAATATATAGAAGTCTTTAAACTTTTCCTCTCCATTTAGAGCACTCTTAAACCACTTATGCTCTGTTGAAGTATGGTTAAATACCATATCAAGCATTATATTAATATTTCTTTTTTTAGCTTCTTTAACAAGTTTATCAAAATCTTCATTAGTCCCAAACAAAGGGTCTATATTATAATAATCAGCTACGTCATAACCATTATCCTTTTGTGGTGATACATAAAAAGGAGTAAGCCAAATATAATCAATCCCTAATTCCTTTAAATAATCTAGTTTGTTTATTACTCCATTTAAATCGCCTATTCCATCCCCATTTGAATCATTAAATGATTTAGGATATATTTGATAAACAGTACTTTTTTTAAAGTCTTTCATACTGCTAATTCCTCCAATTTAAAATTATTATTTATTAGCTTAGTTTTTTCTTTCCAATTATTAAAGTTAACACAAATGGTACTACTATAGCTATTACCATTGCTACTGCAAACATAAGCATATGTTGTGGTTTAATTGATAGAATACCAGGTAATCCACCAATTCCTACAGAGTTTGCCATTACTCCAGTTGATACAGATATTACAGCGGCTATAGCTGATCCTATCATTCCACATACAAATGGGAATCTATATTTTATATTTATACCAAATAATGCAGGTTCAGTTACACCTAAGTAAGCTGATATACATGCTGGAATGGCTATTTGTTTTTCTTCTTCATTTTTTCTTTGAAGATAAATCATGGCTAAAACTGCTGATCCTTGAGCTATATTTGATAAAGCTATCATTGGCCATAAAGATGTTCCTTTGAATTGAGCCATTAATTGTAAGTCTATTGCATTAGTCATGTGATGTAATCCAGTTATAACAAGCGGTGCATAAAGGAATCCAAAGATTGCAGCAAATATACTACCAAATGCTGATGTTAATCCACCATAAACTACTGCTGAAACCCAAGATCCAATTGTCCAACCTATAGGTCCAAGAACAGTATGTGCTATTAATACCGTTGGTACTAAAGCAAAGAATGGTACAAATATCATTGAAATTGAAGAAGGAACTATTTTTCTAACTCCTTTTTCAAGATATGCTAGTACAAATCCAGCTAAAATAGCAGGTATAACTTGTGCTTGATAACCAATCATATCTATTTTTGCAAAACCAAAATCCCAAAATGGAATTATGTCAGCTTCTGCAACAGCATAAGCATTTAAAAGTTGAGGTGATACTAATGTAATACCTAGTACTATACCAAGTATTTGAGTTGTTCCCATTTTCTTGGTTACGGCCCATGTAATTCCAACAGGTAAGAAGTGGAATATTGCTTCACCTATTAACCATAGAAAGCTATGCGTTCCTGCCCAAAACTGTGATATTTCAATAAGAGTTTTAGTACTGTTTTCAAACATCTTAATATCACCTATGATATTTCTAAAACCTAATATAAGTCCTCCTACTATAATTGCAGGTATTAAGGGTGAAAATATTTCTGCTATATTAGCCATCATTCTTTGAACAATATTCATATTTGATTTAGCCGAACTTTTTAAGTTGTCCTTGCTTACTCCATCAATTCCAGCTAATGCAGTAAACTCATTATAAAATTCCGCTACATCGTTTCCAATAATAACTTGAAACTGCCCTGCTTGAGTAAATGTACCCTTAACAGATTTTAATTTTTTAATTTTTTCTTCATCTGCAATAGATGTATCATTTAAAACAAATCTCATTCTTGTTGCACAATGTGATACAGCACTTATATTTTCTTTTCCACCAATGAATTCTAATAACTCTTTAACTTCCTTATTATACTTAGACATTATTTTTCCCTCCTTCTCAATACATATACGTATATGTTGTGATTAAATAATAACCTATACGTATATGTATTGTCAATGTTTACATCAAACTTTTTTATTTAGTAAAAAATACCTCAAAACAAACTTATTACATTAGAATGTTTTAAGGTATTTCAAATTTAATTTACATCATCATTAAAAATCTTAGCTTCTCTAATTACATAATTACATTGGGGATTTGGACAAGCTCTCTCTATTATTATATATGCTCCATCTATTTTACGTTTTCTAAGTAGATTTTTACTGCATTTTGGACATTCTAAAGGAATACTACAACCACAATTCATAAATTTATCTCCTATTTATCATTAAAACAAACTATTAGATTAGAATGTTTTAAGGTATCTTAAATTTAGTTTACATCATCATTAAAAATCTTAGCTTCTCTAATTACATAATTACATTGAGAATTTGGACAAGCTCTCTCTATTATTATATATGCTCCCTCTATTTTACGCTTTCTAAATAGCTTTTCTTTACATTTTGGACATTCTAAAGGAATACCACAACCACAATTCATAAATTTATCTCCTATTTATCATTTTTATTGAAGTTTTTTTGCATCTGTAACTAATCTATATAAAGTATTCATAGCTTCCATAGGGTTAAGTCCTAATATATCTACTTCACTAAGCTCTTTTATAAAATTTTCTTTTTCCATAACTTCAAAGTTAATTTGCATACTGTCATTAGAAACATCTTTATGCTTTTTATTGTGTTTCTTATTTGATTCTTGTAACTCTGTTATTTCAGATTTTAAATATTTTATAGTCTCTTCATACTCTGCATTTTGAGTTTCAACTCTTAAGATTCTCTCTTCAGTATAGTTACAACTAGTTTCATTTACATTTCTATTTTGATCTAAATTATTTTGTGCATTAGAAATAATTTTATCCTCTTCATTTTTAGTAGAATCAATAGCAATTTCTTTTTCTTCATCTGAATCCATTGAACATGCTGATACTTTATTTATATCAAAGGTATTTTTACCTTCTAAATCTTCAAGAATTTCTCTAGCACGATTAATAACATTCTCAGGAAGTCCTGCAAGCTTTGCAACTTCTATACCGTAAGATTCATCTGCACCGCCCTCTACTATTTTTCTTAAAAAGACTACGCTATCTTTTAATTTTTTAACTGCTACAGAGTAATTTTTAACTCCAGGTAAAATCCCTTCAAGTTTAACAAGTTCATGATAGTGAGTTGCAAATAAAGTTTTGCATCTTAAATCCTTATTTTTAGTTATATATTCAATAACAGACCAAGCAATTGAAAGTCCGTCATAAGTTGAAGTTCCTCTTCCCACTTCATCAAGTAAAACTAAACTATTACTTGTAGCATTTTTTAAAATATTAGAAACTTCCCACATTTCAACCATAAATGTAGACTTTCCACCTGCTAAATCATCAGATGCTCCTATTCTTGTAAAAATCTTATCACAGATAGATATGCTTGCACTAGTTGCAGGTACAAATGAACCTATTTGAGCCATCAATGTTATAAGGGCCACCTGTCTCATATATGTAGATTTACCAGCCATATTAGGTCCAGTAATCAATAATAATTCCTTATCAGTTTGATTTAATGCAGTATTATTTGATACAAAGTCTCCCTTTCCAATTACTTTTTCAACTACAGGGTGTCTTCCATCAGTTATTTTAATTAATCCATCTGTATTTATTTCAGGTTTAATATAATCATTTTCTAAAGCAAGTAAAGCTAAAGTTGAAATAGCATCTAAATCTGATATTATCCTAGCGCTCTTTTTTAATCTGCTTATTTCTTTTTCAATTTTATCTCTTATTTCAACAAATATAGAATATTCTAAGTTAATAAGTTTTTCTTCAGAACCTAAAATTTTATCTTCCATAACTTTAAGTTCTTCAGTTATAAATCTTTCAGCATTAGCTAATGTTTGCTTTCTTATATATCTACCTTCTGGGATAGAATTATAATTTGATTTACTTATTTCTATATAGTATCCAAATACCTTATTATAACCAACCTTTAAAGACTTAATACCTGTAAATTCACGTTCTCTATTTTCAAGAGCAGCAATCCACTCTTTTCCATGAAGTTTACTTTGACGTAATTCATCTACTAAAGTATTATATCCATCTTTTATTATGTTTCCTTCTTTTAAACTTAAACCAGGATCTTCTTTAATAGAGTCATTTAATAAATCTCTTACATCAATCAATTCATCTAAATTTTCATAGTATCCTTTTAACAATTCAGAACTAGTATCTTTTAAAAGTTCCTTAATGCATGGAAGTTTATCTAAAGATGATTTAAGAGATAATAAATCTTTAGCATTGACATTTTTATTGGATATTTTACCAACAATTCGTTCTATATCATAAATTTCTTTTAAAGCGCTTCTTAAGTCTTCATTGAAACCTATTGAATTAAATACTTCTTCAACTCCACTTAATCTTTTTTCTATTTCATCTTTAACTATAAGAGGTTCATCTATCCATTTTCTTAAAGTTCTTCCCCCCATAGATGTTGCACTTTTATCAAGAACCCAAAGAAGAGATCCTTTTTTAGTTTTTTCTCTTATACTTTCTGTAAGCTCTAAGTTTCTTCTTGAGTTTCCATCTATGGTCATATAATTTATAATTTCATATTGTTCTAATAAATTGATATTCGTTAAACTCATCTTTTGAGTTTCATTTATATATTTAAGAAGTACTTTACTTGGAATTTCTCTTTCTATTGTTAATCCACTTACTTCTAAGTCTGAAAACTGCTCTATAAGTTCTTCTTTTGAAACTAAAAACTCATTAAAATCTTTTTTCGTTATAAGAACAGGAAGTACATTGTTTATTTCTTCTAACAATTCTTCGCTTATATTATTGTCAACTAGTATTTCTTTTGGAGAAACCTTTGAAATCTCATCTAATAAGCTCATCTTAATATTATTAAAAGATGTAGTTTTAAATTCACCAGTACTTATATCAGACATTGCTATTCCAAATTTATCTTCATATCCATATATCACCATTAAATATGTATTATCATTTTCTAAATTAGAATTACTATCTATAAATGTTCCTGGAGTTATTACTTTTACAACTCCTCTTTTTACTATTCCTTTGCTTTGCTTGGGATCTTCAAGTTGTTCACATATAGCAACCTTATATCCTTTAGTAACAAGTCTTGGGATGTATGCAGCAGCTGCATGATGTGGAATACCACACATTGGTGCTCTTTCTTCAAGTCCACAATTTTTGCCTGTTAAAACAAGTTCAAGCTCTCTAGATACAGTTAGTGCATCATCAAAGAACATCTCATAAAAGTCACCTAATCTATAAAATAGAATACAATCATTATATTCTTCTTTTGTTTTCATGTACTCTACCATCATTGGCGTTAAAGCCATAATAATTTCCTCCTTTTAATTAGGTATAAAAAATTAAATATTTTTACCTAATTTTAAAACTTAAAATCAAGTCTTATTTTATCACAGGGGGAAGCTGTAATCAAAGATTAAAAAAGTCTTCCAAAATAAAATGGAAGACTTTCTTTTAAATAATATACTTTATAACACTATTTTCAAACAATTCATTTATTTTAATTGTAAAAAATGATTTAACCTCTTCTAGCTGTTCTTTAGTATAAACATATTTTCCATATCCAAATTGACCGTACTTATATTTACGTTCTTCATCATTCATTGGTAAAGTATTATCTGGAAATACTTCATTTATAACATTTTTTGCTCTTGTAGTATATCTATGGGTTATAACTTCAAATGATAATGGATATTTTAAATCCTTAGGCATCTTATCATGTAATCTTATCAGAAGGTCATTGTAGTCTTCTTTCCAATTTTCATATAAAAATACTGGAGCTATTATAAATCCAATTGGATACTGTGCTTTTGCAACTTTTTCACAGGCTCCAAGTCTTAAATCATAAGAAGATGTTCTATTTTCAAAATCATTTATTACTTTATTCGTATTTAGAGTAAATCTAATTTCTGTCTTTCCTTTATGATCTATATTCAAAAGCGTATCTACATCATTATATTTAGTTACAAATCTAAATTTACCTTTTTCTTCATTTGCAAAAAATTCAATAGCTTTTTGTAAAGAATGAGTATATGGTTCTATTGGTATAGGATCTGATGTAGCAGCACCTTCAAATATTGTTATCTCAGGACTTCTCTCAATAATATGCTTTTTTGCTTGATTTAATATATCATCTATATTTACATTAACTTTAATAAATGGTTTAGTACTTAAGTTAGTATTAAGATAGCAATACTCACAATATCCTGTACATCCAGAAAGAAGAGGCAATTGATAATGTGCTGAAGGCTTACATGACTGGAATTTAAAACTCTTTTTAATTCCAACTACTAAGGTATTTTTACCTTCTCTATAATAACTATAAGTATCATCTCCTGGAATATGCTGTTTTAGCCTATTTCCACTTATATTTATAATATCAACATTTTTATTATCTTTAAATGTATTATATATACTTTGACCAATTTCATAATCTAAACTTCCCTTTTCAAATAATATTCTTTTAGGAATAAACATATATAATTTTCTCCTCTCAAAAAGTTGATTTTATAGATTTTATTTTGTAAAATTACCATTAAATCAATAGTTAACATTTTTCAATAATTGTTTTCAAACATATTTTTTAATATTTGAAAATCTTAAGTATAGAAATCTAACATAATCTAATTTTTATTTTTAGTTAAATTTAGATATTTATACATATTGAAAATTATTTTATATGTATAAACACTAACTATGATCTTTTAATGCATATAAGTAACTACATACTATTAATGTGCATATGATTACTAAATAAAAATAACTGCTTATTTAATAAAACAAGCAGTTATTTTGGTTAATTATCCATATAAATTACAGGTGGTTTTAAGACCTATTATATATTTTAACTTTATAATTTTATTTTATTCATTAGATTGATAATTTGTGATTTATTTCATTATATATCCTGTATATATTGTAACTCAGATAATTTAATACAAATTTTATTAATATCATCGTAGCTTTTAGATATACTGTTAATATTGTTATTTAAGTCATCAATACTTGATGATACTTCTTCCATTGAAGAAGCAATATTTTCAATATTTTTACTTACGTAATTAACCTCTTTTAATGTATCATTAAATTCTTTTTCTAAAATACTACAATTGCAATTTATGTTTTTTGAATTATGCAATACATTTGAAGTATTGTTGTTTATATTATTAAATAAGTTCTTTACAACTTCAGTATGCTTATTGCATACTTCAATTGATTTTTGCTCATTTAATATTTCATCTGAAACAATTATAGTTTTACCTGATATATTATTTAGTATTAATGATATTTTTTCCGTTGCATCTCTTGAATTTTCTGCAAGTTTTCTAACCTCTTCTGCAACTACTGCAAAACCTTTTCCATGTTCTCCAGCTCTTGCTGCTTCAATTGATGCATTAAGTGCTAAAAGATTTGTTTGATTTGATATTTCACCTATTGAATCAATTATTTGTACAATTTTTTTGTTTTCATTGCTAAGCTCTTTAATTAGATCAACCACATTTATAATGTTAGAATTCACTTTATTCATCTCTATAGAAAATTCATTAAAACTATTAATACCGTTAGTTACAACATTTTCAGTTTTTAAAGATAAATTCTCCATTTTTTTAATTGAAGTTGTAACTTCATTAAGATTTTTTGCACCATTTTTCATCAATTCAATAACTTTATTTATAATTAGGACTTCTTCAGTAGTTTTTGCTGCTACAGCATTTGATGACTGAGTAATTTGATTGAAAATTTCTCCGGTGTTATCAATTCCAGATTTAATTATAATATTAGCATCAGTTAAATGATTAACAGTCTGATTAATTTCAGATAATAATTCATTAGACTTAGAATTTGATTCTATTATTGCTTTAGCATTCTCTTCAGATTTTTTATATGCCTTTTTAGTTAATATAGATAAGAACACCAATATACCAGTCATAACAACAATATAAGCTATAAAAAGTCCAAGTTGTTCATAATTAGCATTATTAAATACTTCAACTCTATATTTGAAGAAAAAGTATATAACTACTCCAATATTTATAATAGAATTGTATATAACAACTTTCTCTTCTTGATAAATACTTGTTAAGATAATTCCATAGTAGATAAGTACAAAAGCAGCTAAACCTGGCTTTAAATTCATTATTAAAATATTTAATATAGGAAATATTGTTACTGAATAATACATAGCACCAATCATATGATCTTTCTTAATTAAACATCCTAAAATAAAAATACAAATTCCACCAATTACTATTATTGGCATTATAACATGGATTCCAGATTTAAAAAATAAATCAAAACTTATTCTTCCAATCAAAGAAACCAAAAGCCCAAGTAACATAACTATATTTTTGAGCTTTAACATTTCACTGTGATTCATTTAATTTCCTCCTTAGTTAAATTTAACTTATAAAAATTATAATATTTTTATATATCATAGTCAATTATTGTTATTAAATGAAACAATTTGTAAATAAAGGTATTTTTATGTCTGAAAATATAACTAAGATATAAAAACACATTTATTTTCTTCAATTAGAATGTTTCTTTTAATCACCAAGGTAAAAATCACCTAAGATAACTAAATCTTAAGTGATTTTTTATTCTTTAAGAATTTATATTATTATATTATTTCCTCTACACAACAGACATCTTCAATATTATGAAGTTGAAGAGTGTAGTCAGAATGATTCCATTTTTGAGAGAGTTTTAATGTCATTGTTAAAGCAATTATACGATCATCCTTATTCGTAGTAGCTTTTTTCACTTCAATATTAGATATTTTAGTTCCGTCAGCTTGTACAGTTTTCATAAAATTAGCAACGCCTCTTATATCTCGAAGTTCTGTATAAACATCCATAACTCTAGAATGAGTTCTTGAATATAAATCTAGCCTATGAAGTCCTGTAACTACAGCAAGCATAAACACACATGCTATAATTGCACCTTCGTAAAAACCTATTCCAATAGCTAATCCCATGCATGCACATGCCCAAAGACCAGCTGCTGTTGTAAGACCTGTAACTTGATTTTTCCCAACTACTATGATTGTTCCTGCGCCTAAAAATCCTATTCCACTAATAACTTGTGCACCCAGTCTAGTTATATCTCCAGTACTATGAAGAACATCTCTCATATATTGACTTGTTATCATAATTAATGTGGCACCAATGCACACTAAAATATGTGTCCTAAATCCTGCAGGTCTATTTTTTCTTCCTCTTTCCGCACCAATAATTCCTGCACAAATAGTTGCTAAAGCAAGCCTTACAATTATTGATACTGTATTAATTTCTCTTAAGTATAAAATAAAATCATTCATACGCTATTAATCAACCTAATTTTACATTAGCTGACTTTTAATCACCCACCTTTGTATATTTAATATAATTATAACACTATAATATTAAGATTTTACGCCTTAGATATTAATGTGAACCTTTTATTTCAATCTATAGTATACGATATTCTTCTTCCTTTGAATCATCAAATAAATAATTCTTTTAATACATTGGGATAGTTAGTTATTATTGCATCTACTCCTAAATCAATCATATTTTGCATATCATTTTTATCATTAACAGTATAAACATTTACTTTTAAATCATTATCATGTGCTCTTTCAACAATTTCTTTATTTACACTATGATATTCTGGATGAAGGGCATTTCCACCAACCATTTGTACGTAATTATGAGGTTCAAATATACAATCATAGTATAATACTCCTGTTTTTATGGTTCTATCTAGTCCTATACATCTTCTTACAGAGTAATGATTAAATGTAGATACTATGACTCTTTCTTCTAGCTTATATTCTTTGATTAAATCATAAGTTGTTTTTTCTATATTTTCATAATCAATTATGCTATTTTTAATTTCTATATTTATAATAATATTTTTATTACTAACATACTTTAAGAATTCTTCTAATGTTGGAATTTTTAATCCTTTAAATTCCTCACCAAATTTTATTCCAGCATCAAAATTCATTAATTCTTCTAATGTATAATCTTTAATTAAGCCTGTGCCAGTTGTAGTTCTATCTAGTTCTTCATCATGGCATATTACTGCATATCCATCCTTAGTTAATTGAACATCAGTTTCTATTCCATCACAGCCAACTTCTATAGCTTTTTCAAAAGCTAGCATTGTATTTTCTGGATATACTCCACTAAATCCTCTATGAGCAATATTTACTACTTTTTTCATTTATAGTTTCCCCCTAAGTCAATCTACTTTTCAAGTAATAACTAAACATAAATCTATTCTAGTTTTTTATACTAATTATTTATTTTTATCTAATAAAATTTTAAAATAGATTCTATATGATTATAATAACAAAATAAATATTATTATTAAAGAGTAGCAATAATTGAATTAATAGAATATGCTACTCTTAATATATTATTTCTTACTATTAAATTTTAATTCAAATAAAATGGACTATTTTATTTGAATCTATATCATTTCTTCAACCATGCAAACTCCTTCTATATGATGAAGTTGTAAAATGTATTCCATATGATCACAATTTTGATTAAGCTTTAATGTCATGGCTAGTGCAATAACTTTTACATCACTATTTTTATTCTTAATTTCAACATTAAATATTTGAGTTCCATCTTTTTTGACGCAGGTCATAAAGTTCATAACCCCCTTAATATCCTCAAGTTCAACATAAATATCAATAGTTTTAGAATGTGTTTGCATATATTCATCAAGTTTATGAAGCCCAGTGACTACCCCCATTAAAAATATACATGTTATAATAGCACCTTCATAAAAACCTATCCCAATAGCTAGTCCCATACAAGCACATGCCCAAAGTCCAGCTGCTGTTGTAAGTCCCTTAACTTGATTTTTTCCAACTACTATTATTGTACCTGCACCTAAAAAGCCTATCCCACTAATAACTTGAGCACCCATCCTACTTGCATCACCTGGTAAATTTAATACACCAGTCATATACTGATTTGTAATCATTATAATTGTAGCCCCAATACATACTAAAATATGTGTCCTAAATCCTGCTGGTCTGTTTCTTCTTCCTCTCTCAGCTCCAATAATTCCAGCACAAATAGTTGCTAAAGTAAGTCTAACTATTATCGATACTGTATTAACCTCTCTTAAATAATTTATTAAATCTAAACTTTGCATATCATCACCTACTTTTAAACTCTTAATAAAAATCTTTTGTATTTCTAATTTAAATAACAGAGATTTTATAAATGCCTAATCTTATTTAAAGTTTTATATAAGAAGAGAGACAATGTAACCAAAATTTTGACTACATTGCCTCAATAGACATTGTATGTTTAAATTTATTCTATTTAAGTTTAAAGTTATGTTTTGCAAAAGGTTTATATATTCATAAACAAAGATGAAGTAACAATTGAACTTATGTTTAAAACATAAGTTTTTATAGATATTAATTGAATAAATTAATAATTTGTTCTTCATTTAAAGTATTTATAAATGAACCTATGTTTAAATCATCACCTAGGATTGTATCTATAAGCTTTCGTTTACTATCTTGAAGTTCTACTATCTTTTCTTCTATTGTGCCTTGTGCTATAAGTTTAATTACTTCAACAGTGTTTTCTTGACCAATTCTATGTGCTCTGTCAGTTGCTTGATCTTCTACTGCTGGATTCCACCATGGATCGAAATGTATTACTATATCTGCACTAGTTAAATTAAGACCAGTTCCTCCAGCCTTTAAAGATACCAAAAATACATTATTCTCTCCATCATTAAAATCATCAACCATTCTCATTCTATTGATAGATGATACTGAACCATCCAAATAAGAAAATAATATGTTATTTTCTTTAAGTAAGTTACCTATATTTTTAAGCACAGACGTAAATTGAGAAAATACTAATATTTTATGGCCTGAACTTATGCTATGATCTAGTATCTCTAAAAGTGCATCTATTTTCCCACTTGTACCTAAATAATTTTCCATAATAACTGATGGATCTAAGCAAATCTGTCTTAACTTTGTTATATATGATAAAATTTCTATTTTACTGTTCTTAAATTCATCATCTTCAACTTTCTTTTGTATTAAATCTCTAGCATATTCAGAATAAGTTTTATATACTAATTTTTGCTCATCACTTAAAGGAATAACTAATCTTTTTTCAATTTTATCAGGTAATTCTTTAATTACATTTTTCTTATATCGTCTTAATATAAACGGCTTTACAAGTCTATTTATTTCTTCTAATATTTCTTTTTCTTCTTCAAGCCTTCTATAATATCTACTTGTAAATCTTTTTTCATCATAAAGATACCCAGGCATTATAAAGTCAAAAATAGACCAAAGTTCCATTAATGAATTTTCTATAGGTGTACCTGTTAATGCAAATCTTGATTTTGATTTAATACTTTTAACAGCTTTTGCATTTTGTGATGAAGCATTCTTTATGTTTTGAGCTTCATCTAAAATACAATAATCAAATACCATGTCATATAAATCTAAATCTCTTCTTAAAAGATTATATGTTGTTATAATAACATCATAGTTATTATATGCTTTAATAAGCTCTTCACGTTCCTCTTTATTAGAATTTACTATACATACTTTCATTGAAGGAGCAAATTTTTTAAATTCATTAAACCAATTATATATAAGAGAAGTTGGTGCTACTATAAGTGAATGTGAATTTTCTTTTGATAATAAAAATACTATGGCTTGAAGTGTTTTCCCAAGCCCCATTTCATCACCTAATATTCCACCAAATCCTAAATAATCTAATGTTCTAAACCAATTATAACCATCTCTTTGATATTCTCTAAGTTCCGCTTGAATACCATATGGGGGTTGAAATGATTTATTTTTAATGTTTTTAAGTTTATCTCTTATGTCAGTGATTTTTTCTCTACCAGTTATAAATCTAAAATCTTTATCTTCTAAATATTGTTCTAAGTAAATTCCTTTATTTTTATATAAAGCAATTGTGTTATTATTTAAAGTCTCTTCTAAAAGTAAATTATCTAAAAGAGTTAGTATTTCTTTTAGGTCTTTATCTTCTAAATCTAAGAACTCACCATTTTCTAATTTATAGTACTTTAAATTACTTCTAAAGCTTCTTAATATATTAGTGGTTTCTTCTTTAGATAGGTCTGATAATATAAATTCAAATTCAAAATAATCAAATTTGCCTTTTCTAACATCGCCTTTAAAGTCAGATTTTGATATATTTCTTATTCCTTTAAAATTCTCTGAATAAAAAACTTCACCATAATCCTGAAATCTTTCTATATCATATTTGAAGAATCTAAATATATAATCATCATCTTTTAAAAAGATAAATTTATTATTTACATCTTCAAATCCAAATTTTTTTACTAATTTATATACTTCTTTTTCTTTTTGAGAATCTCTATATATAACTTTTTCTTTGAATTCTTCAAAGTAATTAAATTCATAACCACCATATGAAACCTTTAATGTTAAATAAACATTTTCCCTGTCTTTATCAAAGTAAAATTTGAAAATAACAGGCGCTATTACAACCTTATTTTTAAGTTTTTTAGATAAATTTAATCCATTACTTACATTTTGTATTGATGGTATAAGCTCTTTTAACACTCTTTTTTCATCATTTTGACCAAAAGCTATACTCTGTGTATTATTAAACACTTTAAGATAAGGAACTAATCTTTCACTTTGTTCGGTAGATGGAACATATATTGAAGTACCATAAAGGAATACATCTTCATCTTGTGTAAGTGCTTCTGGCATACCATTAGGAACTTCTAATATTATATTATTTCCACTGTCACATAAGGAAAAAGGAATTGGTATATCTTCATAAAGTATTTCTGAATCGATTATCCTGCAGAAAAACCCATCGCCTAAATATACTCTATGATTCTTTATTATATCTAAAAAAGTTTTTACTAATATATCAGGTATAGTTAAAGTTTTTCCATTTATAATTTTATCTTGACTTCTTTTAAATGAGCTTTGTAAATTTTCTTTTTCACTCAATCTATAAATAAACTTAATAAGTCTTCTATCATCAAATGATAAATTTTGTTTCCTTATATCAAAAATAAAATCTTTTCCATATTTGATGGGCATTTTATTATACATACATGTTAAAAATTGATTTATATCCTTTAATACATACATTTTATTATTACAACTTTTTAAACCGATTTTAAACTCAGCTTGAAGTTTTGAAGACCATGTATTTCTATTTAAGGTTATCTCAAATTTAACATTTTCTTTATTATCTTCTAATAGCGAACTTAATAAATCTTGAGATTTTGCTGCTTTAGAAAAAACACTCTGATTATCATCTTTACTCTTTTGCAAAAATAATAACTTTTCTTTTAAATTTTCATCATTATCTAAACTATTTAAAAAATAGTAAAAAGATGCTATTAAATGCTTACAGCAGTAATTATCCTTTGAAAATTCTTTTTTCTCAAAATCTGTACAACTACAATATGTACCTATAACTTCTTTTGTTTTACTATCAATTTCTATTTTACAGGAATATTCATTAAAAAGACTTTCTGATATTACAGAAGAGATAATATCTATCATATGATTATCTACATTAACTTTTATATCTTTTACTAAATCATTTTTAAGTATTACCTCAGCTTTAACTCTATTTCGTCCGCTTATACTATTATTGAATCCTTCCATTAACACTTGTTTTATCATAAATTATCACCATTTATAAATTACTTATTTATTTCTCTCATTCTTGTTATTAAAGAAGATTCTATATACTCAGATTTAGAAAATCCTTTTCTAAAATATCTTATTTGCTTATACTTTTTTCCTTGAAGCTCCATATCTAAAACATCAATTCTATCACCTTTAAATATTAGAGGTTCTTTCTTTCCTTTTAAGTAAACTTGTAGTTCCACTATAAATCCTCCATTATTGTTTTTTCTTTGAATTATATTCTTCTATTGAAGCTGCAATTTCATTTAAATATTCCCATCTCTCATACTTCTGCTCTAATTCTTGCTCAAGAGATTCTTTTTCCTTCATCAATTCATTAAGCTTTCCATAATTAGTAGCATTTTTCTCTAAATCTTTATCAAGATGCTCTATCTTACTTTCTAAAGTAGATATATCTCCATCTATAGTTTCAAATTCTTTTTGTTCCTTAAAAGTAAACTTAGGTTTATCTTCTTTATTTTTAACTCTTTCTTTTTTCACTTTATTAGTAGACTTTTCATTTTCTAAAGATTTATTATTTTTTTCTATCTCTTTTGCTATTAAGAAATCACTATAATTACCATTATATTCTTTAATTAATCCATCGCCTTCATAAGAGAATATTTTATTACAGATTCTATCTAAAAAGTATCTATCATGTGATACAACAATTACAATACCCATAAATTCATCTAAAAATGATTCTAGAATTTTTAAAGTTTCAATGTCCAAATCATTTGTAGGCTCATCTAATATCAAGAAATTAGGCGATTCCATTAATACTCTTAAAAGATGTAATCTTCTTTTTTCTCCACCAGATAATTTTTCAATTGGAGTATATTGCATTGTGCTATCAAATAAAAATCTTTCACACATAGAAGAGGCTGTTATTTTAGTTCCATCTTCAGTTGGAATATACTCTCCACCTTCTTTTACATAATCTATAACTCTTAAATTATGATCAATATGAGCATTGTCTTGTGCAAAACAACCTATCTTTACAGTGTCACCTATTTCAATTCTACCACTATCTAGTGGTATTAAACCTCTAATTAAGTTAACTAAAGTTGTTTTTCCTGCTCCATTTTCTCCAACTATACCTATTCTATCATCTCTTAAAAATAGATAATTAAAATCTTTTATAATTTGTTTCTCATCAAAAGATTTATTTACATCATATAACTCAACTATTTTTTTACCTAATCTACTTCCTACAAAAGATATATCAACATTGTCTTTTATTTCAATAGATTTTGTATTTACTAATTCATCAAACCTTTGTAATCTTGCTTTTTGCTTAGTTGTTCTAGCTTTAGCACCTCTTCTTACCCATTTTAATTCATTTCTAATTAATGCATCTCTCTTTTCTTCTTTAACTTGTTCTGTTTCAAGTCTTTCAACCTTCTTTTCTAGAAATGCAGTATAATTTCCAGGGTATGTATAAAGGTTTCCTCTATCTAATTCAATTATTCTATTAGTAACTCTATCAAGAAAATACCTATCATGAGTAATCATTAAAAGTGCACCTTTTCTTGTATTTAAGAATTCTTCAAGCCATTCTATAGATTCAGCGTCAAGATGATTTGTAGGCTCATCTAATATAAGTAATTCACAAGGTGTTATAAGCGCTGATGCAAGGGCAACTCTCTTTTTTTGTCCCCCAGATAAATTATCCATTATTTCATTATAGTTAGATATTCCAAGCTTATTTAAAATACTTTTAGCTTCACTTTCTAAGTCCCATAAATTAAAAGAATCAATTTGACCTTGAAGTTTTATGAGTTTATCATTTAATTTATTAAATTCTTCACCGTTGCAAGTATTTATCTTTACTAATATATCTTCATATTCCATAAGAAGTTTCATTTCTTTAGTGTCACCTCTAAATATTTGTTCTAAAACTGTGGCGCCACTTTTAAAATCTGGATTTTGAGAAAGATACTCTATTCTAACATTTTTTCCTTTTGTTATAGAGCCATCAAAAAATTCATCTCTTCCCCCTACAACTTTTAAAAATGTTGATTTTCCAGCTCCATTAATGCCTATAAGTCCGATTTTATCACCATCGTTAATTCCTAACGATACATTGTTTAATAATATTTTTTCACTGTAACTTTTATATATATTTTCTAAAGTAATTATATTCATTAAAATTAAAACTCCTTCATGTATTTCTTCATAATAATAATCTACCTCTTATTTTAACACATTTTAAAAAATTCTACCTTATAAAAGAAAGATCCAGTAAAATTTAAGTAATTATATATCTATGATTATAGCAAATAGAGTCAGTGTTTCTTTTATAAGAAATGTTGACTCTATTCTTAAAGTTCTATAATAAGCCAAACAAAAAAACTATCCAAGTTTTTATTATACTTAAAAATTCTATAATATTTTAATAATATGTTTTCACTTCGCTAAATTAAGTAAGTTGTTCTTAGAAAATTTCACAAGATAACAATAGCTCTTTTAAAGTAATGTAAATATCTATTGCTTAAAAAAATCTTAATATTACTACAATTATTACAAAATAGAAAAAATATTATGTTACTATAATATAAATTGTTGATATGAATGCACACATTAATTCATTTGATAATGTAATAATAAATTTATTATTTATTATTTATTATTTATTAAAATAAAAAATAGGCGGGAAGAGGCAAAAATGAGAACTAACAAAAGAAAAAATACAATATACGAAAAAGTAAAAAGAACGATAATAAAAACATTAAAAATGGCATTTTTGTTACTTGTTCTTACATGTATTGGGCTTACATTATTATATTATTTTCATAAAGATGATAATATCAAATTAAATTATACAGAAATTAAACGTTATATAAATTCAGCTGATAATGTAAGTAAAGGAAAGTTTCAAGTTAATTGGAAATACCTGGTTGCAATTGATTGTGTTAGATATGATAAAGATATCTCAAAATCAAATGATAAGAATGTGCTAAAATTGGGACAAACATTCTTAGAAAAGGATAGTAAAGAAAATAAGTATAAACTTATAAGTTTAGAAAATATGCTCAATAAATTATCATTTAGTGATTCTCAAAAAGAACAAACTTATAAATATCTAGAACAATTAGAATTTATAGGTTTAGTGCCAAATAATTTAAAAAAAGATTCATCTTATAGAAAGTTTATTGATGAGCTTTCCCCAAAAGCAATTGAATTATATAATAAGTATGGAATTCTTCCTTCTATTACAATATCCCAAGCCATTTTAGAATCTAATTGGGGAAAATCAGATCTTAGTGTTAAAGCAAATAATTTATTTGGAATAAAAGCTGATAGTAGTTGGAAAGGAAAAAGTATAACTATGACTACATCAGAGTATTATGATTCTGTTATAAAAGATACTTTTAGAAGCTATGAAAACAAAACAGACTCTTTAGATGATTATGGTAAATTTATTTTAAATAATAAACGCTATAAAAAACATGGAGTTTTTAATTCTTCTCAATATATAGAACAAGCTCAGTCAATTGAAAATGCAGGATATAGCACAAAGCAAGATGAAAATGGAAATAAAATCTATGCTGATTTATTGACTGATATAATAAGAGAAAATGATTTACAACTTATTGACAGTAATGTGCAAAGTCAAAAATAAAACTCTACTGTACACCAATATAAAATTCATTAATAAAGCTAATGATACTTTTAATATCATTAGCTTATTTATTAACAATTTTCACCTTATTATATATGTTAAAATAAGGATTAATATGTATTATTTTTGATTGTGTGCTCCAATATCAATTATTATTAACACTGACCAATCAGTTTCTGGATTTTGAATCCACTTACATTCAATATCAAGGAATTTAAGCCAAGCATTAAGTCCATGACTTTTTTTACTAACATTAGGCGATTTTCTTCCATGAGCTTCTTTTATAAATTCTAATAATTCTATTTGTTCATTTTTTTCAATTTTTTGATCTAATAAGTCTCTTATTTTTTCACAACATTTGTTGTAAGCCATTGGATCTTCTAAATATAACTCATCTGAATATACTTGTCTTTCCTTATTTAAAAGATCAGAAATCTCATTAATTTCATCTATGTTTGACAAATAGTGTTTAACTCTTCTTAATGCCTCAATATCAGCATCTAGTTTATTTATTGTTTTTTCTAATTTCTCAAATTTCATTTAATCTTCTCACTTTTCTTTTTTTATTTGCTATGTTTTAAAATATCAATTATAAAACATAGCTTTGTTTCATAACTATGATACCTCATTATAACACTATTTTTCATTCCTTCAAATTAATTAATAATTTTATTTTAATTAATTTGTATTATGCTTTATCGATCACCTTTTCAGTGTGTATAATTTTACCAAGATTATTTGTTGATTATTTGACAATAATAACAATAAAATTAAAGAATAAATCAATAAAATATTGGTTTTTCTACTTATTTAATTTTTGTATGAGGTATTAGATATGAATAAAAAAATCATAGTAATTGGAAGCGGTATTGGTGGACTATCTGTAGCTGCACGCCTTTTATCAAGGGGTTTTAATGTTACAGTATTAGAAAAAAATTCAACAATAGGAGGGAAAACTAACTTTTTTGAAGTTAATGGATTTAAATTTAATTTAACAGCATCATTAATCATATTTTTTAGAGACTATATTGAGGTTTTTGAGTATTGTAATAAAAATTATAAGGACTATTTTTCTCTTATTCCTATAGAAACACTCTATAGAGTGTTTTATTCTGATAATAGCATTTATGATTTTTCAAATAAATTTTCATCACTTTCTTCAAATATCAACCAAATTACAAATGGAGATATAGAGGACATATACGGTTATTTCAACTTTTTATCTTCTAATTATGAAAAATATCAAATTGCAAACAAGTATTTTTTAAACCAAAATTTTTCTAATAATAATAATTTTTTTAAATCTATAATTAGTAATACACATCTTGATTTGAAAATACTTCATTCATCTTATAAGGATTGTAAGAAATATATTAAAAATGAAAAGCTTATAAATTATTTTATGTTTCAAACTATGTATATAGGAGGATCACCATACACTTTATCAAATATATATAATTCAATTCCAGCTGTAACTCAAATAGAAGGGTTATATCATATGCAAGGGGGAATATATTCTTACATAAAAGCATTAGAAAATTTAATATTAAATCAAGGTGGAATTATAAATACTAATTGTAATGTAAAGAAAATATTATTTGAAGATAAGAAAGCTATAGGGGTAATGGTTAATAATCAAAAATTAAATGCAGATGCAGTAATTTGCAGTAGTGATTACTCTTATACAATTGATAATCTTATACAGGATAAGGATATAAAAGATTCAGTCAAACCAGTAGAACAATTAAAATATTCTTGTTCAACATTTATTTTATATTTAGGCTTAGATAAGAAATATCCTATGCTTAACGTAAATAATATCTATATAAATAAAAATTTCAAGAAAAACTTAAAAGCTCCTTTTAAAGGAATACTTTCAAAAGATCCATCAATATATATTTATTGCCCTAGTTCAGTAGATACCACTATTTGTCCAAATGGATATGAATGTATTAATGTTATGATTAGAGTTCCTAATTTACTTTATAATAATATTACTTGGAATTTAAAAACCAAAAATATGATAAAGAAAGAACTTTTAGATATATTATCATCAATAGATACCCTCAGTGATATAAAGGAACATATAATACTTGAAAAATATTTAACGCCACTTGATTTTAAGTACGCATTCAATACATATGGTGGAACTGCATTTGGTTTAAGTCATACACTAAATCAGACTAATATATTTAGACCTCAATGTGAAATCAAAAATATTAATAATCTATTCTTTACAGGTGCTTCTACTCATCCAGGTAATGGAGTGTCCATGGTTATTAAATCTTCTAAAATTTGTAGTGATAGAATCTGTGATTTATATAAATAGAGTGAAAATATATCTTAAGTTTATTTATATTATAGTTTTACTTTAAATGTTAAGATAAGTAAAATTTCTTCAGCACATAAACATACTCTTATTTGGATAAACTATATTCATATTAGTTTTAAATGGTGGTGAAAATTTATGAGAAAATTGAGTATTTTTTTTATATGCTTTATTATATTTTTTAATATACCTATAATATCAAAGGCTGAAGAAATTAGAGATTATGAAGTACAAATGAAACAAGATTTATTGGTCTTAATGTTATCATATCCTAACGACATTGTAGGAATTGAAAAAAGCAATGATAAAGTTTGTATTGTTATGAAATCTGGAAAAAAAATCTTATATGATGATAAAATTCAAAAAAGTCATGAAGAAAAATTAGCAAATCCAGACCTTCAAGATATGTTAGAACAGTACTATCCCCTTGATAAAAATGATGTAATTATGGATAAAAGCATTGATCCTGGAAGAGGTAGAAATTATGAATTATTAAATGAAGTATACGGTAGTTCAAGAAATGCCATAGAAAAAAATTTAAAGAACTTAAAATATGGATATACAAATTACCAATTTAATAAACAAAATAATGCTAACACCTCTTTAGATAATGCCTTAAAAGACCTTGTTCCTTTGTGCAAAACTAGAAATGATATAGCTAGTATACTTTATCCTGCTAGTGGAACTTACAATTATAGAGTAATATCTGGTACTGGTAGGTTAAGTCCTCATTCTTATGGAATAGCAATTGACTTAAAAAGTGATAAAAGAGATTATTGGAAATGGGGTTCTGAAAAAGATGCACAAAAAAGGCTTTCTGAATATCCTAAAGATTTAGTAGAAACATTTGAAAATAATAACTTTGTTTGGGGTGGAAAATGGGGGCATTTCGATATATTACACTTTGAATATAGGCCTGAAATTATTTTAAAAGCTAAGTATTTTACTAATTGGAATAATGAAGAGAATTGGTTTTATGGAGTTCTTTTAGAAGATGAAACTACAAAAAATTATATTGATATTATTGAAAAAGCATTAACTTAAAATACTATTTAGAAAGAGGTAGTAATATATGTACATATTTAAATTCACTAAATTATCTCTAAAAAAAGCAATTATATTATTTACTATAATTTTAACATTATTTAATATATTTTCATTTAAAAATGCTTTTGCTAGTGACACAGAAGATGAGTTAAAAAAACATATAGAAAATATTTTTTTAATAAAGAGTAGAGCTGTATTAACTCAAGATTTAGATTGTCTAAGAAGTCTATATTGTGATAATACAAAAATTGCTCAATGGGCCTATGAATATGAAGAAAAGAAAGTTAAATATATAAATAACTGGGCAGAAAAGCAAGGAGTTAAGTTTTTAGATATAATACCAAAAATAAAAATTACCAAATGTAATATTGGTGATAAAATATGTTCTTTTTATGTGTTATGTGACACTGAGTATAAGTATGAATATTTAGACAAACCTAATATAATTAACAGTTCTAGAATTGGAACTTCACATTCAATGAGACTCACTAAATATGATGATGAATGGATAATAACAAAAGAATGGTACAATGATCCCTTTGCTGATTCATTAAGTTTAGAAAACATTAAAGTAGATGATATTAAAGAACATATTAAAAATCAGACTTCAAGAGATTTTTCTTCTTTAGATGAGAAACGAAAGAATGCATTAGAATATGCTGAAAAACATTGTGGTGTATCTTCATTAGATGAACATAAATTTAAATACAATAAAAAATATAAAAATTTTAATTGTGAAGGTGGAGATTGTGCAAATTTTGCTTCCCAAGTGCTTCATGAAGGGGGTAAATTTAAAAAAAATTCTGTTTGGAATTATGATAAAGGTAGTGCTACTGGTCCATGGGTAAATGCTGATAAATTTACTCATTATATGTTAAACAGTGGTAGAGCTTCTGTTGTAGCTACTGGTAATTATGAGAGAGTTTACAAAGCCTCTTATAAATTACTACCTGGAGATTTTATAGCTTATGAAAAAAAAGGTCATATAACGCATGTCTCTGTTGTTACTGGTGCTGACTCTAAAGGTTATAGTCTAGTTACTTGTCACAATACAGATAGAAATAATGTCCCTTGGGATTTAGGCTGGAGCGATAAAAAAATGAAATTTTGGCTAATTAGGGTTCACTATTAGATAAAAAAGTAGGCTACGTTAAAACATAGCCTATTTTTTTAAATAATGTAATTTTCGTATAAGTCTTGAACTTTATTCCAATCAATTATATTCCATATATTTTTGACATAATCTGCTCTTAAGTTTTTATATTGTAAATAATAAGCATGCTCCCAAACATCTATACAAAGAATTGGAGTTAACCCATTACTAATTGGACTATTTTGATTTAAGGTTTTTAAAATTGATAAATTTCCATTATTATCTTTTACTAAAAATCCATAACCTGATCCAAACTGACTTATGGCCAAATTAGTTAATTGAATTTTCAAATTCTCTATATCTGCAAATTTGCTATTTATCTCATATAATAAAGTTCCTTCTGGTTTTAATTTAGGATTTGGAGATAAATTATAAAAATATAAGTTATGATTAGCAACTCCTCCACCTTGATTTATTATATCTTGCCTTATCTCTTTTGGAAAAGATTCTACATTTAATAGTATTTGCTCTAAGGTTTTCCCTTCAACCAGATCTGTATGTTTTTCTAATATTTTATTTAAGTTATTAACATAAGTCTGAAGATGTTTATTGTAGTGTATATTTAGTGTTTCAGCATCTATATATGGTTCTAATGCATTATATTCATATGGTAATTTTATTTTATCAAACATGTGTTTCCCCTTTCAACAACAATATTTTGGTTATATTATATTAATATTCTAAAAATTGATTTTAGTTATAAAATTACTCTATTTTCATTTAATAAAATATATAAATTTTAATATTATTGTTTACTTTCTATTCCACACTTCATATAATTATTTAATAATAAATTGATTTCAACTATTATAATCTATAGAATTATAATTTCTTAATATTTGGGTAAATTAAATAAAAAGAGGTTTATAAATATGAAACAAATGACATTTGGAGAAAAACTTAAAGATAAAGAATACAAGCAAAGAATTGGTGCATATGCACTAATCTTTAAAGAAAATAAAGTAGCTGTTATAAAATTGCCAGGTGGATATTTCTTACCTGGTGGTGGTATAGAACAAAATGAAAGTAATGAAGAATGTTTAAGAAGAGAATGTATGGAAGAATTAGGTTGCACAATAAACATAAAAAAATTTGTATGTATAGGTTCTTCTTACAATTGGGGACGTAGATTTAATGGTTATATTCATAGCATTGGTAATTTTTATTTAGCAGATTCATTAAAAAAAGTAGCAAATCCAATAGAAAAAGATCATGAGTTAGTTTGGCTTAATATTGAAGAAGCATATAGCAAAATGTTTTTGGCACATCAAGCTTGGGCTATAAAAGAAGGAGCTATCTTTAAAGAAAATTTATATAAAAAATAGAAATAATATAAAATGTACTATATATTAAAAATGCTAAATATATAGTACACTTTTCTTTAATAAAGCTTTTTTATTTTTTCATTAAATTTATTATAAAGTTCAATCATATCAGGTTCATTTGAATATAAATTAATTTCACTTATAGGAATCCATTTAACACCACTATTTTCATCTTTCTTTATTATAAGTTCCTCATTTTCATCACATTCTAAAACATAAGCTACTGATAAATGTAAATGTGCAGATATATAATTTTCTTTTTTAAAATGCCCTTTAACAGGTAATACATCTAATGATAAAATCTCATTAGTAACTACATTAAAATTTTTAACACCAGTTTCCTCTTGAGCTTCTTTTATTGCAACATTTAGAAAATCACTATCACCATCAGTATGACCACCAGTCCATGCCCATGTATTATATATATTATGATGAATCATTAATACTTTATCTCTGTTTTTATTTACTATGTATCCCGAGCTGGTCATATGAGCCAATGGATTTTCCCTAGTAAGCAAATTATCATATTGATTTATACAGTCTAATATAAATTTTTTATCACTAGCTTCCTGCTTATTATATGGATTATAATTCTCTATTTCTCTAATCCAATTCATTAAAATCTCCCCCCTTTTATATATTATTTTGGTCTATACTTATAGATTCTCCATCTGTTTTTATTGTAACATATCCATCTTTCGTAAGAAATGTTTGCGACTTTATTATTGTTATTACTTAAAAATTCTAATTCCAATAACACAATGATTTATAAAAGCATAGGACTATCTTAAAAAAATTATTTTAAGATAGTCCTATTATATTAAATTAAATGGGGTTAATTGGCTCCAATGTTACATGTTAGTCCTATATCTTCAACAATTTTTTTGAAATTTAACATTACTTCTTTACTTGGGGTATTAATATCATTTTGCATTAAATATTCTTTACCTAAGCAATCATATTTATTTAAACCTAATTTATGATAAGGTAATAAATGAATCTCTGTTATATTGTTTAAGCTTTTTGTAAATTTAGCAATATCTTGTATGCTTTTTTCATCACAATTAAATTGAGGTATAACAGGAACTCTAATAATAGTACTAGTTACTAATTCTGATATTAACTTTGCATTTTCTAGTATTATCTTATTACTAGCTCCAACATATTTTATATGCTTATCTTCATTAAGCGTCTTAATATCTAAAAGTACTAAATCAACCCAAGGTGCTATTTTTTTTAAAATCTCTTTATTTACATACCCTGTGGTTTCTATAGTTGTGTGAATTCCTATGCTTTTACATCCTTTTAATATTTCTAGCGCAAACTCGTGTTGTAATAATGGCTCTCCACCTGAAAGTGTAACTCCACCATTAGATCTTCTAAATTGAGAGGAATCTTTATTTAACTCATCTAAAACTTCTTTAACGCTCATTTCTTTTCCTGAAACAACAAGAGCTCCTGGATAACAGTTTTCTGCACATTTTCCACAACTAATACATTTATCTCTATCTATTCTATTAAGATTATTAAAATCAATAGCATTATATTCACATATGGTTTCGCACTTATGGCATCCTGTACAGTTCTTTATATTAAAAAGTAATTGTTTATTTACATTTTGAGATTCAGGATTGCTACACCAATGGCAAGATAATGGACATCCTTTTAAAAATACTATAGTGCGTATGCCTGGTCCATCATTTACTGAAAATCTTTGTATATTAAAAACAGTACCTATTTTGTTTAAATCCACTTCATTTTTTAGCATAGCTTTTTCCTTTCATAAGAGTATTTATATTTATTTCTATATTTAAAATTTACTTATAGTAACTTATTTATAAATTTTGTTCTGTTCTCTTTATAATATCATCTTGTACGCCCTTATCTAAACAAATAAATTGAGCACTATAACCAGCAACACGTACTATTAAATCTCTATATTGTTCAGGATGTTTTTGAGCTTCAAGAAGAATTTTTTTATCTATTACATTAAATTGTATATGCATACCTTTTCTATCAAAATAGCTTCTTATTAAAGATCCTAAGTTTTTCAACCCATTATCGCCTTGTAGAGAATTTGGATTGAACTTTTGATTAAATAATGTTCCACTTGGAGCTGCAAAATGTTCTAATTTAGATACTGAATTTGCAGCAGCTGTTGGTCCATTAACGTCTGCACCTCTAGTTGGAGATACTCCATCTGCTAAAGGTTTAAACGCACTTCTACCATCAGGTGTTGCACCAACAAGACTACCTAAATATACATTATTTGAAACCGGATATAATCCTGGAATGAATTTTCCTCCACGTTGATTTGTATATTTTAATACTTCTTTACAATAAATAAGTGCACCATCACGTGTAAATTCATCTACTTCATCTATATCATTACCAAACTTAGGAACTCTATTTAAAATTAATTGTTTTATATCTTCATATTCTGCTTTTTTAATTGGATCATCTTCATTTTCACCAAAGTTACTATCAACAGCAGCTTTTAATTTTAATAAAGTAATTTTGTTTTCATCAAATATAAGCTTCTTTATAGCCATGAATGAATCACCAACATTTGCAATTCCAACACCTAAAGGTCCTGAAAAACGATAGTGTCCTCCACCTTCTTGAATTGACTTTCCTGTGCCAATACAATCATCAAGCATAGATGATAAAAATGGAAGTGGTGCCCTTTCAGCATGTGCTATATCAACACAATTATCTGCTGCAACCATATGGAATACAAAATATTCTATTTGTTTTTTATATGCATTTATAAAATCATCTATATTTTTAAATGAAGTAAACTCACCAGTTTCAGGACCAACTTGCTTGCCATTAAGTCTACCATTATTCATAGATAGTTCTAATATCTTTGCTAAGTTAAAGAATGCAGCATCATACCAACCATCAGTTTTTCCAGGCTTTTGAGGTTCAACGCATCCTACAATTGCATAATCTCTAGCATCTTCTATTGTTAAACCTTGATTAATCAAGGTTGGAATAACCACTTCATCATTATAAAATGCTGGCAGACCAGTTCCTAAACGAGTTAATTCACAAGTTCTAATTAAAAATTCATCAGGAGTTTTGCTCCATATTCTAACACAAAGAGATGGTTGTGGTAATTTTAAACTTCCTGTAGCTTCAAGACACATATAAGATAATTCGTTTGTTGCATCTTTTCCATCTGGAGTTTGTCCACCCACAATTAAGTTTTGGAACATAGAATAGCCACTAAAAGCTTTAGTTGTTGTTTCATCACGAACTTTAGTAAGATCATTAAATTTAACCCACAAACAATGAAGAATTTCTGTATTTATTTCTTTAGTTGCAAATTTATTATCAATATCATTCTTATAATAAGGATACATATATTGGTCAAAACGTGCTGGAGATATAGCATGTCCGTTAGATTCTAAGCTAATTATAGCTTGTACAAACCAAAATGATTGACATGCTTCATAAAATGTTTCTGCTGGATTAGCTGGAACTTTGCTACAGATTTCAGCAATTTTTAACAATTCATTTTTTCTATTTATATCTAGTGTTTCGCCTGCTAATTTTTTAGCTAATTCACTATACCTATTTGCATATTTTATTGCTGCCTTACATGAAATTATTATAGAATCCCAGAATACTTTCTTTTTAACATATTCAGGATTGCTTTTATCAGCATTAATTATAGCATTCTCTGTTTCATTTATAATTCCTAAAAATCCTTTTTCTAGTACTTTAGGATAATCTACAGAAATATGACCTAAACCATTAAAATGATAATTAGCCACTGTAAATACTTTTGTATTCATAGCATCTTTAGTTTCATTAGACATATAAGATGTAGCTAATTCACTTACTGTTTTTCCTTGCCAATACTTAAAAACTTCTTTAAGCTTAGATTTTGTTTCTTCTGGAATTTTGAATAAATCTGAAGTTCTTTTCTCAAATTTATCAAATTCATCTACTAACCATTGGTTTGAAAATTCAGGAAAAACTTGACATGATCTAGGATTCTTAGTTAAACTTCCTACAATAAGTTCATTATCTCTAATTACTATAGGTATTTCACTTAGTATCTTCTCAAGAGATTTAGCCTTTCGAATAATTATAGGTTCATTTTCTGTTTCTTTAAATGATTCAGTTAATATTATTGCTCTATCAGCTTCAATACATGGAATTGCTGAAAATATCTCTTCTTTTAATTTTTCTACTCTTTTAGTAGGATTTATAAATCCTTTTGCTAATATATCCATAGTTCTCCCCCTCTTATTACAAGATATTTTATTTTTAAGCTAATCAAGGTAATTTTCCACAAGAATACGTTTACTTATTTTAGCTCAAATAATCTATTTCTTATATACTATAATACAGGTTGACTTAGATATTTTTTAATACTTATGTGTCCAATCGATTATAATATTTTTCCAGTAAATATTATAATCGATGTTTTTTATTAAATTTAAGTAATTATTTAACTATAAGCTATATTTTTATGTCATACTTTTTCTCTATATTCAGATGGCGTAATGCCTTCTTCTTTTTTAAATACTTTGCAAAAATAATTAGGCTCATTGTACCCCATATCAAATGCCAAATCATTTATGCTAATATTAGTTTCTTTTAATACACGTTTTGCTTCTTGTACTCTTATTTGTGTTATATATTTATTAAAATTAACACCCACATATTTTTTAAAGCTCTTACTAAAATATGCTGTACTATAATTCATATACTCTGCTACTTCTTTAAGTGTTATATTTTTTTTGAAGTTTTTTTCTATATAATTTAAAGTTTGATTTAACTTATATTCATTAGATAGATTTTCATCTAAAAGCATACACTCATTATTTTTCATGTATTCATTTAGTATCTCTATAACCTTTTCTGGTTTGATTGGTTTTAATAAATAGTCATCTGCCTTTACTTTTAAAGCCCTTTGTAAAGATTCAAAGTTATCATAAATACTCATTAATACAATTATTTTCTCTTTATAATTTTTCTTTATAATTTTAGTTACTTCAAATCCATCTTTTCCTGGAAGCATAGTATCTAAAAAAATTATATCTGGATTTAAATTATTATTCATGCTAATTACTTCATCACTATTACAAGCTAATCCAACAATACTAATATTTTTTATCTTTTTATATATAATTATTTTTAAAGCTTCAAGTTCTAAAATGTCATCAGAAGCTATTAATACTTTACACATACTAATGCTCTCCCCCCTTTACATTTCCCTGATTTTTTTAATTTTAGACTCTATTTTTAATGTGTGTTGATATATTCTTTAGGTAAAGTTTTCTTGTAATTAGACTATACATTTTAGTATTCCTAATTCCAATTACTAAGTCCTTATTTTGCCTATATACTTATACATATATCAACGTTTTACTAAAAAAATCTATAATGGTAGTTTAAAACTCACATTAGTCCCTATATTTAGTTCGCTTTTTATATTAACTTTATATTCTTTTCCATAATATTTAACGAGAACATTATTAGCATTATATATGCCTGCTCCTAAAGAGCCTTTTTTGCATTTACCATTTAATATTGAAAATAATTCATCTTCAGAAATTCCTATGCCATTATCTTGAATTAAAATAGTAGCATTATTTTCACAGCATTCTCCTTTAATAAAAATAATTCCTCCATCTTTTTTAGGGCATAGTCCATTTAATATTGAATATTCTATAAATGGTAAAAAAATCATAGTTGGTATTTTAATGTGGTTAATTTTTTCATCTATATTAATTTCATATCTTATTCTCTCACCAAATCTAGTTGATTGTATCTTTAAATATGTTTTGATATTTTCTATAGCTTTTTCCATAGAAACTAAGTTACCAATATTTTTAAAGTTATATCTAAATAGTTTTGTTAAAGAATATATCATTTCTTGAGTTTTAGGAGCATCTTCTATTAGTGCAAGACTAGATATTGTGTTTAATGTATTAAGAATAAATTCAAAACTTATAGGTGTCTCCAAAGAATCCAATTCACAAAACTTAAGTTTTTCTTCTAATTCTTTTCTTTCCTGTTTTTCTCTAATAAGCTTTATATTATTAAAGCTTAATTCTTCCTGAATTGAACTAAGTTCAGATTTTTCAACCAATAAATTTACAATTATATTAATTAAAGAATATATTGATTCAATCTTAGAATAATCTATAAATTTTGTGTTATTGAAGTCATTTAATAATTCATTATCATTTCTACACATTTTAGAATAATAATTTGATTTTCTAATTGGTTCAAGCTTATCTTTATTAGTTCTAACTTGTCCAAAAAAAACTGCGCCAAGATAATTACCATTTACAATAATAGGAATAGCAACATCTACTAAACCTGCTGGACATTTAAAAACATATGGTTTTTGTCTTATAGCCGCTTCTAATCCTGCATGCGCATTTGTATCATAACATATTTTCATACCTTCTTTAGTATTTCTAACTTTACTACAAAAATCACAAAAGTTTGAATAATTATTAATTGGATTACCCTTAAAATCAACTATATTATATGCAAGTCCAGTAATTTCAGCTAATCTATCTTGTATTGATTTTAATAAATTAATATCAATTATATCATTTAAATTTTTATTACCAATCATTTAAATTAACCACCTTTTGGTTAGTATATTTTTTTACATTTAATCTTTTTTATTCCACAGCTAATTCTAATAATATTATCCCATATTAATTTATGCTGTCAAGAATTTGATGGTTTTTTACTTTTTTATGTTTTCTTTTGTTTTTTTATCTTTTATTTTATTGTGGAGTTATGTTTCAAAGGTATGTTACATTAACGTTATAATATAAATAAAATATCCAAATTAGTTTTATTTAACAAAAAGCACAAAAAAATAAATTAGTATATTAATACTAATTTATTTTTTGCTGTTTAATTATTTATGACCTTGTGAATAAATACTGTCTGCATCTGATCCACATCTAATATTTTCATCTAATTCAGTGATTCTTATAATATCGTCTTCACTTAACTGAAAATTTAATGCTCATATTTATCCTATTAGTATTTTAGCTTCTGGATATTTATATAAAGTCCTTTTTCTTCTCTTAGTTAATGCTAATGCAACTGTTAAAGGTCCTACTCTTCCTAAATACATCATTATAATTATCATACCTTTACCCATACTACTTAACCTTTGAGTAACTCCTGTAGTTAACCCCACTGTACCAAAAGCTGATGTAGCTTCATATAAAAGTGAAATAAGAGATTCATTAGGATCAGTTATTGTTAATATCATAGTAACAACAATAACTAAAGTCATACCAATAAATAACAATGAAAAAGCTTTGTATACCAATTCTTTTGGAAATCTCCTACCAAAAAGTTCAGTATCTTCTTTCCCTTTTATAACACAAAGAACAGTAAGAATTATCACGCCAAAAGTAGTAGTCTTAAGTCCTCCAGCAGTTGATCCTGGCGATCCACCAATAAACATCAGTATAATGGTAAAAAACTTGCTTGCAGTATGCATTTCATCTATTGGTATACTATTAACCCCTGCTGTTCTTGGCGATACTGATGCTAACAATGAATTAAATATTTTATCTTTTAAATTCATATTACCAATTGTATTTAAATTAGTATATTCTAATGCAAATATGAAAACACCTCCAAATACTATTAATGCAGCAGTAACTAAAAGAACCAACTTAGTGTGACTAGATAATTTTTTTATACCTTTGAAATTATATATTTCAAGTAAAACAGTAAATCCTAATCCACCAATAATAATTAAACTACTAACTGTTAATAATACAACAGGCTTATTATAATATCTTGTTAAACTTTCAAAATTCCCTATTACATCAAATCCAGCATTACAAAAAAAAGATACTGAATGGAAAATGCTATAAAAGCTACCCTTTTTTAATCCAAATTCAGGTACAAATTGTGTTGATAAAATGCATGCGCCTAATATCTGTATTGAGAAAGTAATTCCCATAACATACCTTAACATCTTTACAAGACCTTGTATGCTTAATGTATTCATAGCTTCTTGCATAACTAATCTATTTTTCAGTGTGATTTTTTTACCAAATAGCATAGCTATAAATGTAGCAAACGACATAAATCCTAAGCCACCTATTTCAATAAGTATTAAAATTATTACTTGTCCAGTGCTACTCCAATATGTACCTGTATCTTTTACAACTAAACCAGTTACGCAACTTGCAGACGTAGACGTAAATAACGCATCCAAAAAATTAGTTGATTCTCCCGAAGCTGATGACATTGGTAAAGATAATAATAATCCTCCTATAAAAATTAGTATGACAAAACCTATTGCCAGTATCTGCACAGGATTTAATTTAAATTTATTATTTATTATTGACATAACGATCACTCCACATAATATAGTATTCATATATTATAATATATTTTTTATCATTAATGACCAATTAATATATTATTTAACATAAATATAACGCTATTTTACTACAAAATTTGAACCTTATGGTAAAATAGCGTTGTAAATGTTATACTTCCATGATTAATATTTAAATTTATATGCTTAATTGGTCAATAGCTGACTTTATTTTACATCTAATTTATAATAATTTATCACTAAGTTTCATAAACTCTTCTATGTCTTCTTCTATTGTCTTTAAAGAGTTTTTCCAAAATTCTTTATCATGTATATCTATTCCCATAACTTTTGTTACATCTGCTATTTTATTTTTACCTGTAATTGAAAGTAATTTTTCATATTCATTAGGGAATGACTCTCCTCTTTTTAAGTATTCAGCATATAGCCCTTTAGCAAATAATAACCCAAACGCATATGGGAAATTGTAAAAATTACTATCTGCATAATAATAATGTGGCTTCCAAGTCCACATATATGGATGTAAGTAAGTTTGATCTAATCCATCACCATAAGCTTCTCTTTGAGAATTTAACATTAATTCTTTAATTTTATCTACACTTAAAGCGCTTTCTTTTCTTACTTCAAAAAATGATTTTTCGAATAAAAATCTTGAATATATATCAACTATTACTTGAGTACAATCACTTATTTCAGTTTCTAATATTGATAAGGCCTCATCTTTAGTAGCTTCTTTTATCGCTGCTTTTTTTATTATAGTTTCACAGAAAGTCGATGCAGTTTCTGCTATTGGCATAGGATAATCAGAATTTAATGTTGTTTCATTATTTAAACACTCACCATGAAATCCATGACCTAATTCATGAGCAAGTGTTACAACATCACCAAAACTTTCACCATAATTAAGTAAGAATCTACTTTCACCTATAAAATGTAGATTTTCACAAAATGCTCCTCCTACCTTACCAGACTTTGGCATTACATCTATCCATGCATTATCTATAGCTTTCTTAGCAAAATCAGCTAAGTTATTACTAAAAGTATTGAAATTTTTAATAACAAATTTAGTTCCTTCTTCATAACTAAACTTCATATCAGCATCATTAATCGGTGCATATAATTCATAAAATGGCAATCCATTATTATATCCTAAAATTTTAGCTTTTCTTCTTAAATACTTTCTAAAAATAGGTAAACTTTCTTTCATAGCAGAAATCATAGCATCTAAGGATTCCTCATCCATTCTTGAATCTTTAAGTGTTTGTTCTAATGGAGATTTATATCCCCTTAAATCACATACAGTTAAAACTTCTCCTTTTATTCCATTAAGAGCTGCTACTACCCCTTCCTCAACCTTTTTATAAGAAGCTATTTCAGCCTCATATGCTTTTTTTCTAACAGTTGAATCTTTATCATATGCCATATTTAAGACTAAAGTTAGTGGTATAGATTTAATTTCTCCATTTTCTTCAATTTCTACTTTTAAGTTAGAAATTAGTTTATCCTTAAGTTTAAGCCAAGCATTAGATCCTGTATTTTTCATACTAGCAATTATATTTTCCTCTTTGTCACTAAGTAAATATTTACTATTTTCAATTATATTTTTTAATATAAACTCATGGTCTTTAAGTAATCTTGAATTACTTATAACTTCATCTATATTTTCTATACTACTAATCCATCTTTCTAATTTAGTACTGCTTTCAACAATTTCTGTTAACTTTTTCTCTATAACATCTGAATATTTTAAACCTTCTTTATCTGTAGTGTCAACACTTAAAAGCAAATTTATATATATTGATAATTTACTTGCTAAATCAGTAAATTTAGTAAACTTCTTTATATATTCTTCTAATTTAATTTTTAGGTTTTCTTTATCTAAAGTTATCTCTTTACTCCACTCATTAATATTCTCTATCATATAGTTAAGCGATTCTAAATCACCTTTAAATTCCTCACTGTTAAATGATGAATATATTTCTTTTAAACTCCAATTTAATTCCATTCTCTTTACCTCTACTTCATTATTATTAGCTATGTAAAATTTGCCTAAATCAATAATCCACATAACCATTATATATTGTATCATGTAAATAATGGATTATAAGCTTTTGTTTCAAATTATTCCTCTTTAAATTTATTATATTAATGTTTTTTCAATAGTTCTTATTTGTTTACTTATAGTTTTTATTATATTGCTTAATATTTCATAAGTCTTTGGCTGAGTGTCTTTTGTATTATTTACAAGTCTACCTTGTATATCAACAAATAAAGAATATTTATCTTTAGCTAAATTAAGTGAAAATTCTAAATATTCCCTAACATTATTCACTTTTGGACTATATAACTTATTGTTAAATTCATTTATTAAAAAAGACATTTTATCATAAGTCATAATATCTATTTCTTCAAGTTCTGTATTACTCACTTCATTTCTTAATTCTTCATAATGCTTTATCATTGCATCTAATTGATTAGATAATACTTTTGCTATTACTTTTACAGCAGAATTATTAGTATTTTCATTTACAACACTATTAATTATTATTTTTCTTCTTTCTTCAATATTTATAGCTTTATCAATGATATCAATTCCATTATATCCCATACAATAAATTCCTTTCAATTATATTTTATGCATATAACCACACATACTGTTATTGTTTGCTATGTACATATAATTATATTTTTGTTATAACACTGTTTATTATTTAATGTAATATATTGCATTATAATTAATAATATATATTAACTTAATTTTATAGAAAAATATAAGTTTTCAATGTATAATTATAATATATTATTTATCTAAAGAAAGTTGAGGTTTATTATAAATGTATAAAATGAAAGAAGAATTTAAAACAGGCATTGAATTTATTGATGAACAACATAAAAAACTCTTTGAGATAGCTGATAAAGCATATAATTTACTAACCAATAATTTCACATTAGATAAATATGATTCTGTTGTAAATATTATTGAAGAATTAAAAGACTATACAACATTTCATTTTAAATCTGAAGAAGAATACATGGATAGTATAAATTACAAGCGAAGATTCTCTCAAAAAATCGCACATGAAAAATTCATTGAAGAACTTAATAATGTGGATTTGAAAATTGTGGATGAAAACCAAGATGAAGGTATAAAAAAAATACTAGAATTTTTAAATACTTGGTTAACTGAACATATATTATATAGCGATAAACTTATCGGAAAATAAAAAAATAATACTATAAAGATAACTTAAAATCTTTATAGTATTATTTTT
>NZ_JAMQHY010000166.1:0-399 GCF_023845705.1 Clostridium sp. ZBS15 | reverse complement strand
CAGTTCATTAAGGGCATTCTGGTGTTGCAAATCCTGTTGTGAGATATCCAGCTTCTGTAGCGCAAGCGCAATTTCATCCTTATGTGCCAGTACGCTTTGTTCATCCGCCGTCAGTTTTTTACCGGACAAATCAGCGATGCGCTGCTGAAATGACAAAAGCTGCTTATGCGCTTCCGTCATTTTTTCGGTCGTGGAAAGCTTCGCGGCGGTAATCTGCCCTTCAGTCTGCGCCTGTTGCTGGCTGTACTGCAAAAGCAGTCGCCTGGCCTCGTCGTTGTGGTAAGTCTTTGGCTTTTTCGCCTGTTGTGACAACGCCTTTTTATGACGTTCATTTTCGCGCTCCAGTGCGGCATTGCGTACAGCAGCATCGGCATACTGCATGGCGGTAATGCGCGCCAC
>NZ_JAMQHY010000165.1:0-339 GCF_023845705.1 Clostridium sp. ZBS15 | reverse complement strand
GAATGCCTAAGGTTTCCTGAGGAAGGCTCGTCCGCTCAGGGTTAGTCAGGACCTAAGCCGAGGCCGACAGGCGTAGGCGATGGACAACAGGTTGATATTCCTGTACCACCTCTTTATCGTTTGAGCAATGGAGGGACGCAGAAGGATAGAAGAAGCGTGCGATTGGTTGTGCACGTCCAAGCAGTTAGGCTGATAAGTAGGCAAATCCGCTTATCGTAAAGGCTGAGCTGTGATGGGGAAGCTCCTTATGGAGCGAAGTCTTTGATTCCCAGTTGCTTAGACAAGCTTTTAGCGAGATAAAAGGTGCCTGTACCGCAATCCGAAACAGTTTGGTTTTGT
>NZ_JAMQHY010000164.1:0-440 GCF_023845705.1 Clostridium sp. ZBS15 | reverse complement strand
GAGAGAAAGAGAAAAGAGAAAAAAAGAGAAGAATAAGAAGAGAAGAAAAGAGAGAAGGGAAGAAAAAAAAAAATGAAAAAAAAAAGAGAAAAAGAGAAAAAAAAAGAAAAAAAAAATAGGAAAAAAGGAAAAGAAGAAAAAAAAGAAAAAAAAGAAAAAAAAAAAGAAGAAAAAGAGAAGAGAGGAGAAAGAAAAAAAAGAGAAGAGGAAAGAAAAAAAGGAAAGAAAGAAGAGGAAAGGAAAGGAGGAAAGAAAAAAGGAGAAAAAAAAAAAAAAAAAAAGAAGAAAAAAGAAAGAAGAAGAAAAAAGAAAAAAAAAAAAAAGAAAAAGAAGAAAGAAAAAAAGAAGAAAAAAAAGAAAAAAAGAAGAAAAAAAGAAAGAAAAGGGAGAAAAAAAAAGAAGAAAAAAAGAGAAGAGGAGAAAAAGGATGTTTTTTTTTT
>NZ_JAMQHY010000163.1:0-280 GCF_023845705.1 Clostridium sp. ZBS15 | reverse complement strand
TTACCCGTTTTTTAGTGAAATCAGTAAATATTTGAATGGTAAATATACTTTGAAAGATATAGTGAGTGAGTTAAGCAAAACCCAAGAAGAAAAATTTTTAAAATTAATTGCCATATTAGAGAAGAATGGTTTTGTAAAATATACCGAAAGGGTTATTGATGAAAATTATTATAAAAATTATGAAAAAGAAATTGCATTTATAGATTATTATACTAATAATGGCATCGAATTATTTAAAAAACTCTCTAATTTCAAGATTTGTTTATATGGTAGCAATAAG
>NZ_JAMQHY010000162.1:0-481 GCF_023845705.1 Clostridium sp. ZBS15 | reverse complement strand
ACTCGCCTCATAGTAGCTTCTGCTATTCCTATATTTATTAATCTTTCTGGTGCAGCTGCTTTAAAATCTGCTGTTTTAGTTGACTTTGATAAATCTGCATCTAATACTCAAACATCTTTATTCATGTTTGAAAGTTTTACTAATGCTTTACCATAAGCTTCTCTAGTTGCTATTTTATTCCCCCTTCGCCCCCCCCCCCCCCCCCTCCTAACCCTACCCCCTCCCCCACCCTCCCACCCCCTCGCCCCCTCCCCCGCTCCCCCCACTCCCTTTCTCCACACCCACCACACCCCGCATCCCTCCCCCCCCCACCCCCCCCCTCCTCCCCCCCCCCAGTTCCACACCCACTGCCCCCCCCCACCCCCCCTCTCCCCCCCCCCCCCCCCCTCCCTCCCCCCCCCCCCCCCCTCCCCCCCCCCCCCCCCCCCCCCGCCCCCCCCCCCCCTCCCCCCCTCCCCCCCCCCCCCCCCCCCCCCCCCCC
>NZ_JAMQHY010000161.1:0-425 GCF_023845705.1 Clostridium sp. ZBS15 | reverse complement strand
AAAAAAAAAAAAATTAATGAAGAAGAAAAAAAATAATTAATAAAAAAAAAAAAATGTATAAATATATAAAAAAATAATAATTTTATTAATATATTAAAAAATTTTTTTTTAAAAAAAAAATATAAAAAATTATTTTCATAAATTTATTGTTGTAATTTTTGAAAAAAAATAATTTTATTTAATTAAAGGAGGTTGTTTGAAAAAAAAATTTTTTTTAAAAAAAAAAAAAATGTGTAAAAAAAATATTTTTTTTTTTTTTTTTTTTTTTTTTTTTTTTTTTTTTTTTCTTTTTTTTTTTTTTTTTTTTTTTTTTTTTTTGTTTTTTTTTTTTTTTTTTTTTTTTTTTGTTTTACTCTTTGTTTTTTTGTTTTTTTTTTTTGTTTTTTGTTATTTTTTTTTGTTATTTTTGTTTTCTTTTTTTTTTT
>NZ_JAMQHY010000160.1:0-463 GCF_023845705.1 Clostridium sp. ZBS15 | reverse complement strand
CAGTGAATTTAGCCTCTGATCTAGGAATAAGAATAATTCAGCTTGCTGGATATGATGTTTATTATGAAGACGGAAATGATGAGACAAGAAAATATTTTGAAGAAAATTTAAAGTTGTCTGTAGACATTGCTTCTAGCAAAGGAATAATACTTGCTTTTGAAACAATGGAGACAGAATTTATGAACACTGTTGAAAAGGCAATGGAATTTGTTGAAATGGTTAATTCACCTTATCTTCAAGTTTATCCTGATTGCGGAAATGTAAAAAATGCTACTTTAAATTATGGAACAACAGTTATAGATGATTTTGAAACTGGAAGAGGTCATATTGCAGCAGTACATTTAAAAGAAACTGTGCCAGGAAAATTTAGAGAGATTACTTTTGGTACAGGGCATGTTAATTTTGAAGAGGTAATAAAGAAATCTTGGGAACTTGGAGTAAGAAAGTGTCCATTTTTTTTTTT
>NZ_JAMQHY010000159.1:0-221 GCF_023845705.1 Clostridium sp. ZBS15 | reverse complement strand
TTTTTTTTTTTTTTTTTTATCTTTTTTCTTTTTTTGTTTGTCGTTGTTTTTTTGTTGTTTTTTATTTTGCTTTTTTTTTTTTTCTTTTTTCTTTCCCTTCTTTTTTTTTTAATATAATTTTTCCCTTTAATTTTTTTTTTTTTTTTTTTTATTTCTTTTTAACACTTTAAATTTTTTTCTTTTTTCCCCTTTTTTTTCTTTTTGTTTCTTTTTTTTTTTTT
>NZ_JAMQHY010000158.1:0-431 GCF_023845705.1 Clostridium sp. ZBS15 | reverse complement strand
AGAAAAGGCATCCATCCGCAGACTCATCTTGCCTGCTTCAGCGGTGTGCTGCAAGCGGATGCGTACGCCGGGTTCAACGAGCTGTATCGCAATGGTGGGATAACGGAAGCTGCCTGCTGGGCTCATGCCCGCCGAAAGATCCACGATGTGCACGTCCGCATCCCGTCAGCACTGACGGAAGAAGCCCTGGAGCAGATCGGTCAGTTGTACGCCATAGAGGCGGATATAAGGGGAATGCCGGCAGAGCAGCGGCTTGCTGAACGTCAGCGAAAAACGAAACCGTTGTTGAAATCCCTGGAAAGCTGGTTGCGTGAAAAGATGAAGTCCCTGTCGCGACACTCAGAGTTGGCGAAGGCGTTCGCGTACGCACTTAACCAGTGGCCGGCACTGACGTACTATGCGAACGATGGCTGGGTGGAAATCGACAACAA
>NZ_JAMQHY010000016.1:0-7594 GCF_023845705.1 Clostridium sp. ZBS15 | reverse complement strand
TGAAAGAACATTCTTTCAATTGAATAATAACTCACTTAGCATAGCTAAAGGAGTATAGTTTTAACTAAATCATTAGATTTAGAAAGACTAGTATCTGGTGATGATGGCATAGAAGTAACACTCCTACCCATTCCGAACAGGAAAGTTAAGATCTATAGCGCCGAAGGTACTGCACGGGAGACTGTGTGGGAGATTAGGACGTTGCCAGGTTTATTTGCGTGATTAGCTCAGTTGGTAGAGCACCTGACTCTTAATCAGGGTGTCCAGGGTTCGAATCCCTGATGACGCACCAATAATAAAAGCTACTGAATTTTTCAGTAGCTTTTTTTTATAAAAAATTATAAAATCTTTAGATATTAATAAGATATTGTACTATAGATATATATTGGTTAAGAACTAAAACTAGCATATTAATCTATAAAATTTTTCACAGTATGTTCAAATAGAAATTGTGGTTAAAAATGTGTTTCTAAAGTTATTCACAATTAAATTAAGTTATAAACAGGTATTCATAATAATTTATGAATACCTGTTTATAAATATATAATAATTTATATATTATGTGGAAAAATAATTAAATGTAGATTTTTTTAATAATATTATTAAAAAGTTTAAATATTATTAAAGCAGTAAAAATAGTATTTATTTTTTAGTAACAAATTATTAAGTCTATTATATTATTGAACATTATAATTTTATGTTTTAATGGGGGATTAAATTATAGTAAACATTAATATATTAGTTATTAGAAATATAATTTTGTATTTGGGGGAATCTTACATGGATATGATGATTGTATTAAGCTTAATTTTTGCATTTGTAGCTTTAATTTTAGCATTTTTATTAGAAGGTGGAGTAATTACTGCATTATTTCAACTTACAGCTGCAATAATAGTATTTGGTGGTACTTTGGGTGCATTAGGTATATCATTCCCAGGAAATGTACTTAAAAAATTTCCTAAAGTTATGTCTATAGCATTTAAAAAGAGAAAAAATAAGATGGAAGAAAATTTATTGTTTTTTAAAGATATATCTACAAGAACTAGAAAAGATGGACTTTTATCATTAGAAAAAGAAGTTTCTAAAAATAGTGATTTAGATCCATTTATAAAAAAAGGACTTCAATTAGCTATAGATGGAGTAGAACAGTCATCTATTAAGAGTATTTTAGAAACTAAATTAGAGCAAATATCAGAAAGACATCAAGTTGGAATAGAAATGTTTGCAGCAGCAGGTGGATATGCACCTACCATGGGGATAATAGGAACAGTTATGGGACTTATTCAAGTAGTTAGTAACTTAAATGATCCTACTGTATTAGGACCTAAAATAGCAGCAGCTTTTATAGCAACATTATATGGAATTTTAAGTGCAAATATTTTTTGGTTACCAATTGCTAATAAGTTAAAAGTCTTGGATATGGAAGAATATAATGAAAAAGAGATGATTATTAAAGCAATAGTATTAATTCAACAAGGTACAAATCCCAATACTCTTGTAAGTAAACTTGAAGGATTTTTAACAGAGAAGCAATCTAAATTATTAGAGGGTGAATAATTATATGAGGAAAAAAAGAGAAAATAAAGAAAATAGTGAAAGATGGTTACTAACCTATTCTGATTTAATAACTTTGCTAATGGTTTTATTTGTAGTGTTATATGCTTCTTCAAATGTAGATAAACAAAAGTATAAACAAATATCTAATTCCTTTAAACAAGCATTTAGTATAGGTGATGCACAAGGAGTTATAGAAGAAACAGGAGAAGAAACTAATGAAAATAGCATTGTGAATGATGCTGTAATGGTTGAATCAGAAAAGCTTGATACGGCTAAAAGTAAAGTTGATGAGTTAATTAAGGAATATAATTTAGAAGGTAGCGTTTCAACTCAAATACAAGAAAGAGGTCTTATAATAAGCTTTAATGATAATGTTTTTTTTAACAGTGGAGATGCAACTATTAAAAATGAGTATAAGCAAAAGTTAATATCTATATCTAAAATATTAAATGATATAGATAATTATATAAGAGTTGAGGGAAACACCGATAATGTAGCTATAAATACAGAAAATTTTCATTCTAATTGGCAGTTATCTGCAATTAGAGCAGCTAATGTAGTAGAGTTTCTTGCTAAAGAAGGAAATATAAGTTCTGATAGGCTTTCTGCTATTGGGTATGGTGAATATAGACCTATAAAGAGCAATGATAGTAAAGAAGGACAAGCAGCTAATAGAAGAGTTGATATAGTTATATTAAACAACGAGTATAATAAATCAGAAACAGCATCTATTAAATAATTTATTGCATTTTTATCCATATATATTCTCTATTTTTATTTATAAATTAAGTTTAACATTTTTATGATTTTTTAAACAATAAAAATTTTCAAAAATAAGAATATTTTATAGTAATTTAGAGTATTTAGACGTATATTGAATATAATGTCGATATACGTCTAAAAATACTGTTGACATAATAATAGAAAGTCTATATAATTATGTCTTGTTGAGGTCATCAAACAAAACAAATGATTTCAACTGAAAGAAAAAATCTTTCAAAGGATCTGGTGATGATGGCATGGAAGTAACACTCCTACCCATTCCGAACAGGAAAGTTAAGATCCATAGCGCCGAAGGTACTGCACGGGAGACTGTGTGGGAGATTAGGACGTTGCCAGGTAAGCATGGTTCACTAGCTCAGTCGGTAGAGCACATGACTTTTAATCATGGTGTCCCGGGTTCGATTCCCGGGTGAGCCACCAAAATCGTTTCTTTAATATTAAAGAAACGATTTTTTTATTTCATTTTTAAATTTATTATATTCGAATTATAATTTAGTAAATATTAAAATAAATAATTCTTTTAATATTAGAATTTAATAACAAATTAAATTTTAAAAAGTAAAATTAATATGTTTCATTATTATTGATAATTGAGAGCGATAAATAAAGTTGATTTGTGATTAAACAAAATAGTCTTTAAATTAGTTTAATTTAAAGACATAATATATACATCTAATAAAAGTAAAAAAGGCATCCTATAAAGTATATATAATAGGATGTCTTTTTTATTTGCTATAGTATATAAGTTTGATTTTAAATATTAATCTAAAATTAAACTGTTATTTTTAATCTGTAGCTTGCTTTATTGAATTTTATATCTATAATATATAAATTATAATTTGATAAAGTCTTAAATCTTTTAAATTGGTATTATCCAATTAATATGTTACAAGCTCTATCAAGGATTCCATTAAGTTCAGCTAATGCGACTCCAAAATTAGTTATAGGAACATTTTTTTCTTTAACTACCTCTAATCTTGATAATAGTTGCTTTCTTGTAAACATACAAGAACCACAATGTACTATTAATTTAAATTCTGATAAATTCTTTGGAAAATCACTTCCTGATACATTTACTATGTCTAATTTTCCACCAACTTTTTTTTCAAGTAATAAAGGTAGTTTTTCTCTTGCAATATCACCTTTTTGTGCATGATGAGTGCAAGCTTCTGCAATTAATACTTTGTCATTAGGTTTTAAATTATTAATAGCTTTAGCTCCTTTTATAAATAATTCTAAATCACCCTTATATCTTGCCATTAAAATAGAGAATGAGGTTAATCTTATATTTGAGGGAACTATTTCATTTACCTTTTTAAACATTTGAGAATCTGTAATTACTAAAGATGGATTTTTGACTATCTTTAGCAAGTCTTCTAATTCTGTATCTTTAACTGTAAGTGCCATAGCATCATTATCTAGAATATCTCTTATTATTTGTACTTGAGGTAATATAAGCCTTCCTTTAGGGGCTTGGATATCCTGAGGAGCAACCAATATAACTCTATCCTTAGGTTTAACTATATCACCAAGTATAGTAGGCATTTCAAAATCAATTGGCGCATTTTTAATAAGAAGTTCTTTAAACTTACCTATATTTATTTTTTCTCTAGAACTTATTTCTACAAATGGAATATCAAATTCTTTTTGTAATAATTCTAAGTTGCTCATTCCTAAATCAATTTTATTTACTACTCCTATTACAGGAATATTTTTTTCTTTTAAATCTTTAAGCCATTCTTTTTCATTTTCAATATTATTATCTTCTGCCGAAAATACAAGTACAGCTAAATCTGTTTTTAACATTACCTCTTTTGTTTTTTCAACTCTTAATGTTCCTAAATCACCAGTATCATCTAATCCAGCGGTATCTATAATAACCACTGGTCCTAAAGGAAGTAATTCCATTGCCTTTGAAACTGGGTCAGTTGTAGTACCAGGAGTATCTGACACTAATGAAAGTGGTTGATTTGTTAGAGCATTAATTAAACTTGATTTACCGGCGTTTCTTTTTCCGAATATAGATATATGTAGTCTATTTGCTTTTGGAGTGTTAAGCATAAATATGCCTCCTTTATAACTTGATTTTCAATTTTTAATTAGATAGTGTATTTTTTACTCAATATAAATAGTTCATGTATATTTTTATTATTGGAATAAACAAATTTTATTATTGTTCTATAAACATTTGTAAAACTTCTTTTCTTTTAGTTTTGTTTATTTTTTAGTAACTTGAACTTACTAGATATATCATCTTTTATAAATGTTAAGAAACATCTTAAATTCTGTAAGTCTTCTTTTAGTGTAGTTTCTTCATCTGAAGAAAGATATCCGTTATTAAATAATGTAAGAATAAAAAATAGTATACCTAGATTAATATAAATATCTTTTATATCTGCAATAAATAAATTGCTAATGCCAATAAAATCTAAACTTCCACCATAAAATAGTTTATCAATTAATGAACAAAGAGCTCCGCAGAATATAAACCCAAAAGACATATCTGCCCAAAAATCTTTATTATTTTTATATAGGGAGTATCTGTATATTTCAACAAATACAAAAAGTGCAATGATATTAAAAAATATTAATAATGTGAAACTTACGTTAGTTCCAAATCTTGCATTTAACCATGAACCATCAGTATTAATTATTGGATTAAAAGATAGTAAATTAGGAATTATATCGATGTAAGTATCAAAATAAAATAACTTTATGAATATTTTTATTCCTTGATCAATTAGCATTAATGATAAAAAAAGTTTTAACATTGTTTTAAATTTAAATCCATTTTGATTTTTATATCCTATTTTATAAATGAATAATCCTACTAAAGCAAACAAAAACATAAGAAATATATTTAACATTACTGTAGGAGTATCTTTAATCCTACCTGTGAACAATTCAAACAAAAAGTATAAAAACCACATAAGTGGTAGAATGCTTACTGTTAAGATTTTTTTATTATTCATACATTTTCCTCCTAAATATAGTGTGAAAAGTTTTTTATATCAGTTATAACTCTTACATAATTTATTAAAGCGTTATTTAATGATTTTATTTTATAACTAAAAATATTGTGGTGTAAGATTTTTTACACCTATAAATAAGTAAAGGCATAAAATAGATGATTTCATGGTTTATATGAACTTTTTTATTATATTAAAGTTTATCATATTAAATTTTAAAATTCATCATTATATAAGATATAAATTAAATATTGAAATTTAAAAAATATATTTTTGTATCAAGCAATATATTACAATACATGTAATATATAATGATAAAATTAAATAAGATATTATATTAGAAAAAACATTATATAAAATTTGAGGGGGGAGTTAATCATGTTAACTATTTTTGCTATATCAGATTCTATAGCAGAAACAGCTCATCAAGTAACACTAGCAGTGGCAGCTCAGTTTAAAGAAAAAATAAAAATAAGAAGAGTACCATATATCAAAACAATTGATGATGTGGATTGTATTTTTCCTGAAATAGCTAAAGTGGAAAGAAAAATAATCATATCAACAATAATTACTGTAGATGTTAGAGAATACTTAACTAAAAAATGTTATGAAGAAGATATTTATATTATGAATGTTCTAGGACCTCTTATAGATTCTATATCAAGTATGTTGAACACTAATCCAGAATATAAACCTGGGGCCATGAGACAAATAGATGAAATGTATTATAAAAGAATAGAGGCTATGGAATTTGCGATGCAATATGATGATAGTAAAGACTATAGAGGACTTAAAAATGCAGATGTAGTTTTAATAGGATTATCAAGAACGTCAAAGACCCCATTAAGCATGTATCTAGCTAATAAGGGGATTAAAGCTATAAATATACCATTAATGCCTGAAATAGGTGTACCAGATGATATATATATTATAGATAAGAAGAAAATTTTTGGATTAAAAATAGATCCATTTCAATTAATAGAAATTAGAAAGAAAAGATTAGATAAATTCCATCACATATCTTCAAGTATTGAATATGCTGGTGATGAAAGAATATTAGAAGAATTAGAGTATTCAGATAAGGTAATGAAGAAGTTAGGATGTAAAACAATAGATATAACACAAAGGGCTATAGAAGATACAGCTTTAATTATTTTAGAATCAATTGGATATAATAAGAGCACGAATAGTTATTAGATATATTGTGGTTCTTGGGGAGTGTGATTTAATATGAAAATAGGATTAGTACTATCAGGGGGCGGAGCTAGAGGAGCATATCAAATAGGTGTATGGAAGGCTTTAAAAGAGTTGAAAATTGATAGATATATAGAAGTGGTTTCAGGGACATCAATCGGTGCATTAAATTCTATATTATTTTGTCAAGGAGATATAGAGAAGGCAGAGGAAGCATGGCTTAATATATCAAAGGAAAAAGTTCTTCCTATAGATAAGAGAGATTTGAATATTAAAGGTTTTTTAATATCATTAGGATTAAAAAATATGAACTTAGTAAAAAAATGTATGCCAAAGATGATTGATACGGGAAATCTTTCAAGGGGAGGTTTAACTGATATTATTAATAAATATGTAAATTTTAAAGATATAGATGAGTGCAATAAATTATGCTATGTAGCTTGTACAGAACTTACAACTTTTCAACCTAAATACTTTAAGATTAATGGATATAATGAAGAGAATATAAGAAGTATTTTATTTGCATCATCAGCATTACCCATGATATATGAATCAGAAGAATTTGAATCTATAAAATATTTAGATGGTGGAATGGCTGATAATGTTCCTGTACAGCCTGTATATGGAGAAAACTGTGACATTATAATAGTAGTACATCTTTCTAAAGATTCTCATATAAATAAAAAGTTATTTCCCAATACTAAAATAATAGAGATATATCCATCTGCTATGGAAGAGGGGGTATTAGATGGTATATTAGATTTTGTTCCTGAGAGTGCTGAAAAAAGAATTAAACTAGGTTATATGGATACCATTGATTATTTAAAGCCAATTATGGATTTAGGTGTATTAGTTTTTAAGCATAAACCAATACCTGATATAGACACTCAAAAAGTACTTAATTATGTAAAAGATAAGTTTATTAAAAAATAATAGAAATTTATTGTTGACACTATATAAATAAAATGGTAAGATAAAACACGTCGCTGAGATATGCGGCCAACAAGAAAGAAAAAAGTTAAGAAATCAAATTTCAACTTATTAAAAAAACTTGTTGACAGAAAAGAAATCAAATGTTATACTGATTAAGT
>NZ_JAMQHY010000156.1:0-283 GCF_023845705.1 Clostridium sp. ZBS15 | reverse complement strand
CTAAACACATTTAAAATACAATTAATAAATATGATTCTATTATTACTTTTATTTAAATAAAGTTTTTTAATTTTTATAATAGATATAATATTTATCAATAATATTAACACTAATCCAATTAATATTAAAAAAGAACATATGTTATTCATATAGATAAACTCCCATTTTTAATTACACGTAATACTATTAATTGATGATTTACTAGGCTCTATGTTCCAAGGTGTCTTCAAAGCTCCATAGTTAACATGACAATAATATTGTTGTTTTAAAACATCTTCAGATT
>NZ_JAMQHY010000155.1:0-327 GCF_023845705.1 Clostridium sp. ZBS15 | reverse complement strand
AAAAGAAAAGAGAAAAAGGAAAAAGAAAGAAGAGAGAAAGAGAGGAAAGAAAGAAGAGAAAGAAGAAGGAAAGAGGGAGGAGAAGAAAAAAAAGAAAGGAAGAAAGAAGGAAAGGAGAAAAGAGAGAAAAAAGAAGAAAGAAAGAAAAAAAAAGAAAGGAGGAAAAAAAAGAAAAAAAAGAAGAAGAGAGTAAGAAGAAAGAGAGAAAAAAGGGAGGAAGAGAAGAAAATGAGAGAAAAAGAGAAAAAGGAGAGGAGGGGGGAAAGAAAAGTAAAGGAGGTGGAGGAGGAAGAAATTTTTTTTTTTAAAGGACACGGCCCCCCCCGA
>NZ_JAMQHY010000153.1:0-298 GCF_023845705.1 Clostridium sp. ZBS15 | reverse complement strand
AAAAATAAATTAATAGAAATCAATTATAATAATTAAAAAAAAAAAATAAAAAATTATAAAAAATAAAAAAATATAAAATAAATAGTAAAAAAATAAAAAAAAAAATAAAAAAAAAAAATTTTTTCCATATTAAATAATTTTTTTTTATTATTTTTTTACATTTTTTATATTTAATTACTTTTTTTTTAAAATTTTTAATTCTTTTTTTAATATTTTTTTTTAATTATGTTTTATTTTTTTGTTATCTTTTTTTTTTAAATAACCCCCCGCCCCCCGAGATCTCCTCTTTTCCCCTCCC
>NZ_JAMQHY010000152.1:0-275 GCF_023845705.1 Clostridium sp. ZBS15 | reverse complement strand
AAAAATCTGGATTTTTATCACCTAATATTCTATAATATTTATCAAATAATTTCGCAATGAATTTATAAATTCTATTTGGTATTTTGCAAGCTATATCAACAAACTTACATCCTCCATGTGGTGATGAAATCATTGTTAATGATGCAACAAAATCTTTCATATCTAATTTACTAACCATATAGCGTGCATCTAGTCCACCTTTTGAGTGGGCAATAATATTTACTTTTTCAACTCCTGTTTCCATTATAATTTGGAGAATTTTATTTTTAATATCT
>NZ_JAMQHY010000151.1:0-492 GCF_023845705.1 Clostridium sp. ZBS15 | reverse complement strand
TATCGGAAAAGAGGTGTTCAGGGGAAAGGAGGAAATATTGGTGGAGGAATTGTTGATATTAGAAAAGAGAATTTTGATAATAGACGTTGTTATTTAAATTGAGAGTCTAACTGTATCATATATGATAAAACAGTTGTTGATGAAGTATGGAGTCGATTACAGGTAGACTTTCATAAATCAAAACGATTTTCTGAAGAAGATTTTGAGAAAATTAGTAGATGGGATTGGTTTTTAGCGAGAATAGCGAATGTTTTAGCATCATATTTATAGTATATGGACAAAAGAGAAGGGAGGCGCTTTAATGGACTGTATGAAAGAATTAATGAAATATAGTTATATGCTAATATACAAGGTTGGAGAGTATGCTGGAAAGGTCAGAGACGAAGAATTAAAAAATCTATTACAGCACCATTTACCATATATGTGATTAGCATATAATTAATAAGTAAATTTTCAAGAAGGTGAGATTGTGCAGCATATAACTTTTGTTTT
>NZ_JAMQHY010000148.1:0-304 GCF_023845705.1 Clostridium sp. ZBS15 | reverse complement strand
TGTTTTTTTTTTTTTTTCTCCTTTTCCCCTATCTCTAATATTTTCTTTTTTTATTTTTTTTTATTTTATCTTTTATTTTGTTTCTCAATATTTTAATTTTTACTCATATTCATTTTTATATGCATCTCCTTGTTATGATTCTTTTCATATTTTTTTTTTTTGTTATTTATTTTTTTATTTTTATTTTTTAGTTTTTTTTTTTTTTTTTAAATTATTTTTTTATTAAATTTTTTTTTTTTTTTTTCTTTTTTTCTACTATTTATTTTTTCTATTTTTTCTTTATTTTTTGTTTTTTTTTTTTATT
>NZ_JAMQHY010000015.1:0-45513 GCF_023845705.1 Clostridium sp. ZBS15 | reverse complement strand
TAGCGTACTTTACACTATCATGTTGTTCCTGGTATAAAGTTACTTGTTGAATATTTTTCTTGACAGTATTTACATACAGGTATCGTTGCATTATTTCGTGGACGAATAGCAGGTGTCATAATTACCTTCGAAGGATCTCCCCCCAATTGCTCTACGACTAAATTTTCAGCACACTTTTTATAATCAGTAGCAGTATTTTTTACGCCAACTGCAACTTCACCTGTTTCAATATTATATCCACCAACAACTGTTATATATTTTTGCTGTTGACTTTTACTCTTAGCTTGTATTTCAGCAACCTTTGCATCTCTAGCGGCAATTGATTTATCTGCTAATATAGGATCATAACCTTTTTTTAGAATGTTTTCAGCTTCATCCGCCCCCTGGTATGATAAGCTCATACAGATTAAACAATAATTACACCAAAAGCTTTAATTATTATTCTTAATAATCTCTTAAGTTATTTATTCTATTACTATTGTTTAATCCCTCTTATTTTGAGACAATATTCTCGTATAGATAGAGGTTTACCTACGCCCCCTTGAGGCATCTTTTGACCTCGTCACTAAGACTGTTACCTCATCTCTGCGAGATATTGCGTATAAGCTGGATGTTGATTATATTATTATAATTCATCGTATATCTAACCAGGATGTAACTTGCATTGCATAGAGGATTCTATCTAAAAAACAAAGGAGATGTTTACAATGTTTATTGTTGGTATTGATATTGGTAAAAATAATCATGAAGCTACTATTATTGATGAAACCGGTGCCATCATAGGTAAATCAATTAAATTCACCAATTCACATAGTGGCGCTAATAAATTAATTGAGCAAATTAACAAAAATATCAGTAATTCACAGGTTATTTTTGGACTTGAAGCTACTGGACATTATTGGCTTTCTTTATATTCGTTTCTTTTAGAAAAAGGTTATGTAATTAATGTTATAAATCCTATTCAATCTGATAGTTTTAGAAATCTTTACATACGCCAAACTAAGAATGATACAAAAGATTCCTTTATTATTGCTGAAGTTATTAGATTCGGAAGATTTACAAATACACAATTAGCTGATGAAAAAATTCTTTCTTTAAGACAATTATGTAGATATAGACTTTCTTTAGTTGATAGTGTTTCTGAACTAAAATGCAGGATCATCACTGTGCTTGATCAAGTTTTTCCAGAATATGAAAAGTTATTTTCTGATACTTGGGGAATAAGTTCTAAAAAGCTTTTAGAAAAATATCAAACCCCAGAGCAAATTCTTGAAATTGATACAGGTAAATTAGCTGAATTTTTAAGAGAGCATAGTCGTGGACAGCTTGGCATTGTCAAAGCGAAAAAAATACAAGATGCTGCTAAAAATACTTTCGGAATAAAATTTGCTCAAGATGCTTTTAAATTTCAACTTAAACAACTAATAAAACAAGTGCTTTTTATAGAAGAGCAAATTAAAGACTTAGATGTAGAAATTGAATTTTATTATACTAAATTTGGTTCACATCTTGAATCTATTCCCGGAATAGGTAAAGTTACTGCTGCTATTATTCTTAGTGAAATTGGTGATATTAAAAGATTTAAAAGTGCTAAAGGTCTAGTAGCTTATGCTGGTATTGATCCAACAGTTAGACAATCTGGTCAATTTTTAGCTAACAATAATAGAATGTCAAAGCGTGGTTCTCCTTACCTTAGAAGAGCTTTATTCCTATGCGCTTCAACTTGTACCTTACACGAAAGTCCTCTTAATGATTATTATTTAAAGAAACGTAGTGAAGGTAAACAACATCTCACTGCCGTGGGCGCGGTAGCTCATAAACTTACTCACATTATTTATGCTGTTTTAAGAGATAATAAGGACTATGAACCTATGTCATAATCCTTATTAAACTATAATATTACATTTGTTTTAGCTATTAAAAAATTTCTATATTTAATAGTTTATTTGTTGTGTAATTTTATATTATCTTAGAATTAAAATAAATAGTTAATATTTCTTTCAAACCTATTGACTTCACATAGCTGGTCTCTAGAGCATCTTCTATTTCTTTTTCATCACAATTTTCCCATATTCCCTTTGTAAGCAATGTAAATACATCACCATCGTTAAGTTTTATTTTTTTAGATATGAATGGTGAACTTAATTTATTTTCTCCTAAGTAACATGAAAGATTATTTCTCTCTATATGCTTAGCTGCCTTATCTAAAGCTATCATTTCCTTATCACTAAGTTGTTGAGTTAATGATAGATCTCTACTTTTTTCTTTTAAATATCCATCCTTAAAAAAATAGAATCTTGAATTACCTATTACAATATACCTAACTTTACTATAATTAGTTATAGCTATTGTCATAGATGCTTTAAGTCGTACATTTTTACTTGTCTTTACTATTTCTTCATTAACTTTATTTAAATACTTTTTTAGTGTAAATTTATTCATAGTAGGATTTTGTGTAAATAATTTAATGAATGTTGTTACTGCAATTTGAGCAGTGTCATTTTCTGTGTCATTATCAATACCATCTGCAATTGCATAACATCCAAACTTATCAAGCTCTACAAAGGCAAAATAATCTTTATTTTGAAGATGCGTTCCTTCTTCTGATATAAAACTTGTCTTAAATTTTGAATTCAACTTTCTCATTTGTCTCACCCTAACTTATTAAAATGCGATTATTTTTAAATATTCTTTTTCATAATTATTACGCTTCCATTATGAGTATTTTCATGATGTTCTATTTCATCTATAATTTGATCCAAAACTATATCTATATGCTTTTTATTTTTATTTAATATATTTTCAAAATCTACCCATCTTATTTCTTCATAAATCCCTTTACTCATAATCAAAAGTAAATCATTTTTTTCTAATTTAATACTATGGTTTTTCATTTCTACATTATTAAGATTTTCTTGTCCAAGGTAATATAAAACCTTTTTGTTATTTAAAACTTGAAGTGCTTCAATCTTTTCAAGTTTTCCTTCATAATATTTTTCTTTTGCAACTTCATTCATACAATGACCTTCACTCAATTTTATAAGTTCACCTTTTCTAAAAATAGTTAACATCAAATTACCTAAAGAAGTATAATATAAATTTTCTTCATCAATAATTGCCATTAAAATGCTTGTACCACCTTTATTCTTCTCTACTCTTTTAAGTATTTCATGATTTGCTTTATTAATGGCTTTTTTTAAAAAGTAACTCACTTTTTCATTACTATATTCCTTTAAAAACATATTTGATATTGTTTTTACAGCAGTAATACTAGAAATTCTTCCCGCTTCATTTTTTCCTAAGCCATCAGCAATAACTGCTAAAACTGCATTATCTTTTTTCTTTATATTAAAGTAATCTTCTTGTATTTCTTCATGACCTATATGTGAATATTTAACTAAACTTATATTTTCTTTGTTCATAATTTTAAACAATATGTGCTTTATCACACATAATAAAAGTAATAACATTATTAATATAAGCACTACTTCTTTTTGATCATATCTACTCATAAATAACATTTAAATTACCCCTGTTCTTTATCTTGCCATTCAAAATGTTCACCACAAAATGGTACAAATAAGAATTTACTCTTTCCAAGCTCTATAACATCATAATTTGTAAGTTGTGTTGGCATATATACTGGTTCATTATTTAAATAAGCAATTCCTGAAGAATCTCCTGGAAGTAATACATAATTTTTCTTTTTAGGATCATATACTACAACGGCATGATTTCTGGCTGTTATGTAATTATCCCCAATTATTTGTATGTCCATATCATCAGCTCTACCGATGAAATTTTTCCCATTCTTTATTTTATAATCTTTTCCTACTCTACATCCTTCAATGCAAACAAGCCATCCACATACTGGCTCTATTTCTTGATATAAAAGATTTGTTTCTACTTCTTCCGCATCTGGTACAAGTTCTTTCTTATTTTCTTTTTTACTTGTATCTATATTACAATAAGGACATATTGGACCATATCGTCTTTCACTAAACATATGACCATTTTGACATCTAATTAATGACATATAATCACTCCATTCATCTAAGTAATAATTTCACTTTTGAAATAAATATAATATCTCCTTTTTTTAAGCTACAAGGAGTATTTTTCACAATCCTATACTTTTTACCATCATCTATTTTTTGTATACAAACTCCACTATCTAGAGATAGATCTTCTATATACCATGTTCCAACAGCATAATTTAATACTGAATGATTCTCTTCAACTAAGGTTGAATAAATAGATTTGTCTAAGTCTACAAATACATGGTTCTTCTTATTGTTTTTTCCAATAAGAAAAGATATTTTATCTTGTATTTCCCATTGTTTTATGATTTCATTATCTTCATTTACTAGCTCAATGGTATTTATACTATTGCTTTCTTCTATATAACTTTCATTATGTATTTTTCTATATAAAGTTATAAATGTTATAATTCCAAATACAATTAATAAACCTAAAAGTACACCTTTAAGTTCCCTTGATTCTATAGTCATATAAGTTATTCCAAATATTAATGTTATTGTTATGCCTATAAAAACATTTATTAATTGAATACTAAATATCAACTTATTATTTTGATTATTTTTCAAAGTAACCACTCCATTACTTTCTTAATACTTTTTACTCTATATAAATCCTTATTTCTTTACATTAAAAAAATTATTAAATATATTACTTGTATCAATAGGATTTTTACTATCTTTTTTTATTTTGCTTCCATCAACATCATTACTACTTGCTTTAAAGCCAAAAAAACTTTCGAAATATTGATTTAAATCATTTAAAGCATCACCTTTGTTAAAGTTTTCTTTGGTTTTTGCTTGTGATTTTTTACTATTATTTTTGCTTTCATTTTTTTGTCTATTAGAACTATTTTGATTTAACTTTTTATCATATTCTTCTCTAGATGATTCATTACTTAAAATTTCATATGCTTCATTAATTTGTTGAAACATTTCTATTGCATCTTTATTATCTTTGTTTTTATCTGGATGATACTTTTTAGCTAAGTTTCTAAAAGCTTTTTTTATTTCATCTTTATTAGCACTTCCTTCATCTGTCATAAGCATTTTACTATCAAGTATCACACCTGATTTTTCTTTTGGAATTATTGTAAAGTTTGGAACACATGGAATTGCAAATTCGCTGTATGTTTGTCTCATAAGAGGGGCACATCTGTCCATAAATTTATCTATTCCTGCTGTAGCTACATGATTAAATGTAGTATCTTCTCTTGCTTCAAAGCTAAAGAAAATTTGGATTCTATATTTTTGAACTGTATTAAGAAGTAAAGATAGGTTTTCCATAGTATTACATTCTGTTTTTTCAACTTTTTTGTTTCCCTTAAATCTTTCTCTCTTAGCTCCACTTTTGTTTTGACCTTCTAATTCAATTGATGGAACTATTCCAAACCAAATTGTATTATCAAAATCATTTTTATCATTTACAGTACTTAAATATGCTTCAAGTCTTGGCAAGTTAGCTGAATTTACCAATCTGTCAAGCTTATTATTTGCAACAAGTAATGTTGGCTTCATACCTTTGTTTTTTGTTTTATATTGGTCAAAGAACATCTTTACACCAACAATTTTTTCTATTAATGGTTTAACAGTTTTTATAAAATCATCTTTAGAATTTTTGTAGAACTCAAGGTATGTATTATAATTTTCAACTTCATGTTCTACATCTATTTCACTTTCCATTGTAGATGCAAGCGGGCAAAAAGTTCTAACAACTAAACTTTTTACATAATCAGATTTTGTTTCATTCACTTCATCATAGTCATCTTCAAAGGCTTCAATTAATCCTACGTTATATTTAAACTATCTAAGAAAAGTTAGGATTTTTTGTATTTTTTTTAAATTTATTTATTTTTTATTTATAAATATTTAAAAAAGGCAATAAAAAACAAATTTAAAATTGCTTTTTATTGCCCTTTTTTAAAAAATTTTATTAAATTTAATTGATATTTTATATTTTAAAAATTATAAATGATATAATAAAAATTATTAAGCTAGAAATGATTAATATAAAATTTATTAAGTCCTTAACATGAAAAGTAGCTTTATTATTTTTATTTTCATGTCCTTTAGCTTCTAAATCAATATTTGATACATATTGTGAATTCATTTGTCCAAGTGATTGAATTGATATCCCAAGTGAATTTCCTGATATATTTAAGAAAACTTCTATAACTAGCACAGCTAAGCTTATAACAAACAAAGTATCTTTTAATGTAAAACCATAAATATGATATATTCCTAAAGAAATTAATACTAAAACTATACAATTAATAAAAGTCCCCAAAATAATTTTCAGAATAATATTTCCATTCATATACAATCCCCCTTTAATTTATTATACTCTGGGGTCCAAAAAATTCCAAATCACTTTGAAACCTTAAATATGCCTGCCTTTGTTGTAATTTCTATATTTTTATTTTCTTCAATATATTTTTCTAAATACTTTGTAAATTCTTCTCTTTTTTTTCCTATAAGTATTGAATTTCCTTGAATTGTTGATGCTTTATATGATACAACGGGCTCTGCTTTATCTACTATTATCTTTCCTTCTAATATCTCTGATTCAATATTATTAAAATATTTCTTTAGCATTTTTTCTCCGTTTTCTAAATCAAATCTAGAGGAAAGACCATTATTATTAATATCTAAATTAGGATCAAATTTCTCAGCTAATTTATTTAATTCAATCATAGAATTACATGAATTAGTGGTTACGTAAAAAATACCATTTGGTTTTAAAACTCTTTTTATTTCACTTAATGCCTTTTCTATATCAGTAACAAAATAAAGCATATGTTCTGCAATAACAACGTCAAAACTTTCATCATCATAAGGAATATCTTCTGCATTTATCTTTTTATACTTGAACTTATAATCTAAATTTTCCAAATTATTTTTAGCGCACTTTAACATATTTGGAGAAAAATCAGATAAAATAATTTCAGAATTTTTATCTATTAATTCTTTGTTTTTTATCCATAGCTTTCCTACTCCACACCCTAATTCCAATATTTTTGAGCCTTCAGTCAAGTTCATCTTTTGAAAACACCATTTATCCCAATCAATCTTATTTGTATTATAACTATGAAGAGTGGTTCTCAAATTCAAATTTTTATCGCTATTATACTGCTCCTTTATGCTATTTTGCATATTTGTTATTTTTATAATGTTTACTAAGTTGTTAACATCTAAAAAACCTTTTTGTTTTGCAGTGTTTTCAGCATTATTAAATATTTCTATAACAGAATCTATATGTCTTTTCTTTTCTTCTAAAGCCCTTTTTTGGATTTTTACCATGCTCTCTAAATTTTCTCCGCTTTCATTTAATATATGAGCTATCTCACTTAATGATATCCCAATAAACTTTAGAGTAGTTATTTGTTGAAGCCTTAAAAAATCATCTTCACAATAAATTCTGTAACCAACTTCTGTTTTTTCAGATGGTTTAAGAAGTCCTATTTTATCGTAATGCAAAAGTGTTTTTACAGTGACTCCAGACCTTTTAGCAAACTCCCCTATTTTCAAAATTACCCCTCCAATTCATTAATGAAATTATATAAACATGTTTTGCTAAAATGTTTATATATACATAAGAAAAGTGGACTGAGTAATTGAACTTTACCTATTGTATATATAAACATAGCTCTAAAACAAATGTGTATTTTAAATTTTAACTAAATTGTACTAACCATAAAAAGTAGCATATAATAGTTTTCACTAAATATGCTACTTTTAATTAATTGTCTGTTATTAATATTTTCATATAAACTAAATCTATAGTTAAGTAATTTTTAACTCTGTTATTTTAGTTTAATTTTTTCAAAGTTATATAATTTACGTACTAAAAACTTTATATTGCAATTTAAATTTTAAATTACTATATTAATTCTTTAATAACTTTTACAACTTCTCTTGCTACATATTCTGCATCTTCTAAAGATAATTTTGTGTATACAGGAAGAGAAATTTCATTTTCATATTGTGCATAAGCATTTGGATAATCTTTTATATCATATCCAAGGTTTTTATAAAGTGTTAGCATTGGAAGTGGCTTATAATGAACGTTTGTTGCTATTCCCTTTTCTGCTAATCTGCTTATTGCTTCATTTCTCTTGGCTTCATTAAATCCTTTAACTCTATAAAGATATAAATGATAAGAAGTTTCTGTACCATTATCATCTTTAGTAAATGGTATTATTGAAAAATCTTCTTTTGATAATATATCATTATATACCTTAAAGATAGCTCTTCTCTTTTCTAATAGCTCTTCGTATCTCTTAAGTTGAACTAAACCTATTGCAGCACTTATATCTGTCATATTACATTTTAATCCATCATTAATGATGTCATATTCCCATGCTCCAGCTTTAAGCTTTGTTAATGCATCTTTTGATTGACCATGCATAGCTGTAAATCTCATGTATTTTTGTAAATCTTCATGATTTTCAAAGTTATTATCATTGAAAGTAACTGCTCCACCTTCTGCTGTAGTTAAATTCTTAACTGCATGAAATGAGAAAGAATGGAAGTTACATTGAGATCCAACTCTTTCGCCCTTGTATTTAGCTCCAAATGAATGTGCTGAATCACAAAGTATTATTATATCTTCTCTATTTTTTTCTTTTAAAACTTTTTTAAGTTCATCATAATCAAAAGGTACTCCGGCAATATCAACTGGCATAATTACCTTTGTTTTCTCAGTTATCTTTTCTGCTACTTTATCTATATCCATTTCAAATGTATCTTTTTTTACATCAACATATACTGGCTTAATTCCTCTATGTACAGAAACACTTGAAGTAGCAGTATAAGTATAAGGAGTAGTTATAACTTCATCGCCTTCTTTTATATCAAAAACCTTAAGAACTAATTCCATAGCAGCTGTTGCACTATTTAATGCTAAAGCCTTATTAACCTTACAATATTCTTGTATTCCTTCTTCAAATTTAGCAAGTTGAGGTCCTGATGTTATCCATCCTGATCTTAAAACATCACAAACTGCCTCAATTTCTTCTTCAGTTATATCTGGTGGTGAAAAAGGTATATTCTTTATTTTAGTCATTAAAATTCATTCCTCTCTTAATATGAAAATTTTTTAAATATCTATCTATTAGTATAAGAGTAATTTCTTAATTAAAATCTGCTTTTTTTAATTAATGATACTACTTTTTATTTTTATCATTCCTAAACAAATTTATCTCTAGTAATTTTTTATTAATAATTTAACATCCTATACTAAGTATTTCCTACTTCAATATTTATTATAAACTCCTACCTAAGGTATGAGTCAATAGTAATATTTAATTAGATTTAAATTCTTTGTAATTATAATATTATATACTAACGTTTTTTTAAATAAGTTGTGTTTTAAATGAGTGTTAATATATGCAATGAGCAAATTGGCATTGTAATTGGATTTTGAGAATCCTTTATGAGTATTGTCACATTTACTNNGAGCAAGCTAAAATGGGACTATATTCATTTTAGTATTCCTAAATTCAATTACTTAGTCCAATATGCTTATGCATATATTAACACTCTTCAAACATAAATTTACTTATTCATTGATATATAGAGGCATCTATGCAATAAGAACTCTATTTCTTTTTTTAGTCTTATTAGTTCTTCTCCGCTAATATCTTCTAACTTCTTTTCATCTTCTTTAAATTCTTCATTTAATGCATCAAATAAAGACATTATCTCTTCTTTATTAGTTTCTCGTAAAGAATCTAAATATCTTCTTATAGATATTTCTACGTCTTCCGCCCAATTATCTATAGCTTTTAATGAAATCTCATTTATCTTCTTTTGCCATGTCAATGAATCATATAAGTAAAATACAGATTCAGTAAAAACAGTTAGATACTTAGTAATAGCCTTTATTGATGAGGCTTTTATTGCTTTTAATAAATGTTTTAAATTTTCATGTGCATGTTTATATGATTTAGTATCTACTATATTACCTAATTTATTTAAATTTATATCTTCTGGATTGCTTATACTATCTTTGTCTTCTTTTGCAGTTGCTTTTCTAAACATTTCTCCAGTTGCTTGTTGTATCTCATCTCCTATGTGTTGCTTTAATACACCTTCCATAACTTCTGTGTAAGATGGAATACTTACTTTTATCTTTTCTTCTAATTTAGATATGGCTTCTTTTAATATATCTTCAATATTTTTATCTAAAAGTATTATTTCACTTTCAATATCTCTCATTAAAGTTTCTGTTTCTTCATTTATTAAATTTGGAACATAATAATTTTGCATTAATGTATATGTCTCTTCTTTTTTAGTCCATTTGCTTTCATCATGAACATATTCAGTAATTTTATTTTTTACATCTATTGCAGATTTATCTATAAGTTTAACTGAACTTACTTTTATTTTTGTAAATCCCCTATCTATAGTAGTTAATATTTCATGCTTTTTATCTAAAAATTCTCCTAGTATATTTAATCGTTCTTCTATACCTTCTTTTTTAGATTCTATATTAGCAACCTTAGAGTTAATCTTTATATTACATTCATTTAATATATAATCTTGATAATTTTTCAAACTATTAGCAAGTTCCTCTTTTTTATCATCATCATTAACTCTTTCATATACATATTCCCAAAGCATAGATGTATCAGGATGTTTTTCTTTATTACTTTCTATAAAGAATGTCTTTGCATCTTTTTTAATACATTTATTAACACTTTTTTTGATTTCCAATATTCTCTTATTATCTTCTGACATATCTTTTGGACACATATTAATTGCTAAAATAACTTCTACATCTTCACTTATTATTTCTCCAACATATTTTAAAAATTGAAAATCATCATCACCAATTCCAACTTTATAAGATACTACATATATAATAAAATCACTTTGTGGAATAAAGCTTTTTAATGATTCCTCATGATATTCTACAAGTGAACCATAACCTGGAGTATCAAAAATTCTCATTCCATTATATTTAGAATTATTAGCTTTTCCAACATATTTAAGCTTATGTAAATCCTTATTATAATTTACTAGTAACTTATCAAAGATATCTTTATCTATAACTTGTGTACTCGAATCCTTATTTACAGCTATTAATTTTTCTTCATCTTCATCAGATATAACAACTTCAGTAACAACTCCAGTTGTTGGCTTAACACTTTCTAATAAAATTTTATCTTCAAATAATCCATTTATTAATGTACTTTTTCCTGAGCTTGTCTCTCCTAGCATAACAACATAATGTGAAGGATTCATTATTTTATCTTTAACTAAAAAATTCTTTTCAGTAATATCATCATTTCCTAAAGTTTTAACAATTGAATCAATACTCTTTTGTCTACTTATACATCTTTCAAAATTATTCATATATTCATCCCCTTGCTTTAAATAATTTGACTATATTTTAAATAAGTGCTTATATATGCATAAACAAAGTGGGCGGAGTAATTAAACTTAGGAATACTAAAATAACTATAGTCCCATTTTAGCTTGCTCCCAATATAAAATTGTGACAAGCAGTAAATGTGACAATACTTATTAAGAATTCTCAAAATCCAATTACAATGCCACTTTGCCTATGCATATATACTCCACATATAAAATATATTAATCCTTTAAATTAATCTAACATCTTCTTTGACTTCATTTAATATTTTTAAATCATCTTCAAATTCTAATATATTATTTTCACTATAGGCATAGTCATATTGTTTCTCTATACTTTGAATATCATCTTTAAAGCTATTTTCTAAATTCTTTCTTAGCTCTTTTATTGAATCATCCATATCTTGTTGTTTTGCTCTTAAATCATCAAGTATTTCTTCTTTTAAATAGTTTTCTAAATCTTCAACCATAGGCTCTAAATCCCTTAATGTATAATTTGCTCTATTTTCTACTATTTCCTTACGAACAAAATCACCTATCAAAGAAAATGCCATTCCAATTCCCATTCCAACAAGTATTCCAAGAGGACCTCCTAATGTTCCTACAGTTCCAAGTGTCCCTATTAGTCCGCCAGATACCCCTAACAATGATGGTAGCGATTTTTCAAATTTAAATTCACTTTCTTTATTAAAAAATGATATGTTTTCATATTGACCATAAAAGCCCTTTATTGTTATACCATTTAATTCTTTGTTAAGGTTTTTTATTAATTCACTTGTTTTATCTAATACTTCATCCATAATATCATTTATAGCTTTATCCGATGATTCTTTATATATTAAACTTAGTCTTTCTCCATCTACAATCCCTCTATTTATTATGGCTTTTAAATTAGCTCTTAAATTTGTTATTTTTTCTTTTATAATACTTGAAGCATAATCGATAATCTTTTCCATTTCTTCATATGCATAAGCTCTAATTCTTCTAAAATTCTTTTTATTATCTAAAAGTATAGCTTTTATTTCTTTAATCTTTTCTTCTTTATTTAAATCATTTTGTTTTTTTTCATTTAAACATAATGTCTTATATTCTTCTATTTTATCATTAATATTTTCTAATGCTCCTACTATTTTTGAATTTAAAGACTTTTCTAAACCTATATTATATTCTTTAGATACATTTTCTATATTTTCTATAACATTTAATATACCTGAGTCTTCATAAAGTGTGTTATCTCTAGTAAATTTACCTTTTACCGCTTCATAAACATTAACCACATTTACATTAATTTCTTTGCTTTCGTTATGTTCCGCACAAATACTATTTAAAACATATTCATTATGCTCTTTTGCATCAAGTGCGTCTTCATCACTTTCATCATTCCACTTATTTTGAACAAAAATTGTATTTGACAATTTAGGCCATAAGGCATTTATAAAATTTCTTTCAGTTCTTGTAATTGGAGGGTTTGTCCTCAACATAAATATTCCAGAAACCAATTTATTTACATAGTCTAATGTAGTTCTTTGATTTTCAGGTGTTAAACTGCCCACACCTGGAAGATCAACAAGTACTACATTATTGTTTAATACATCGTTTTTATTATATAAGATTATCTTAGATACCTTAAGCTCATTTGCCATATTATAATCATTATGAACATATTTCTCTAAATCACATAATTTTATTTCTTTACATTCTTTATCTAAAAAATGTACTATAGCTTTTTCAGTATCTTCTCCATATCTTACTTCAACAGGTACACAAGTTGTTTCATCAACATCTGTTGGCAATATATTCTCTTCCATTAAAATAGAATTAAGAAAACTACTTTTTCCAGCACCTTGAATACCTAATACAGGTATTATTATTTCTTTTTCATTTAAGTTGTCAATAAAATGATTAAAATAATCTATATAATTTACAGCATTATCTTTATTAAGATATTTCTCTAATAAAAAATTAAATCTAGAATCATTTATTAAATCTACATATTTCATTAAATATTATCTCCTCTTTCCAAAAATCCTTGCAAAGAATGATCTATTTCCCCATTCAACTTCTTCTTGTATATTGCTCATTTTCTTATTTAATTTAATTTCCATATCATTTATAAGATTCATTACTTCATATTTTTCTAACATTTTTTCATGTACTGTATCTAATTTTTCTATAGCTTCACAGCTATTATTTATATTAATCTTAATAGCCTCTTCTAATAAGCTTACTTTTGTTCCAACTTCATCAATATTAATTTCTTCTATCTTATTTATTATTTCTTCTTTATTATTTCCAGAATTCTTAACCATTTTAACTCCTAAAATAGCTAATTTATCTTCTAACGATTCTATATTTAAATCATTTATTTTCTTTTCTATTGTGCCAACACCCTCTGATAATTTAACTTCTAACTGCTTATCTGAATCTTCAACACGATCTTTTAACTTTTCTAGAGTTATAGCAATTCTGTTTAAACCACCATTTAAAAGCTTATTATGTTCTTCAGCAATTTCTTCTACACATTTTGAAATTTTTGATATATTACCACTTATTTCTTCTATTTTTTCTTCTATATCTTCATTACCTTCTCCAAGTTCATCTTTTAATATATTGATTTTCTTTTCAAGAGGTTTTAAGTTTTCTTTAAGTTCATCATTTATATTTTTAGATATCCTTGATAAAGACTCTATCATGTCTTGTTGCAATTCATCCATCATATTTTTTGTAACTTCATCACATTGTATTAGTAAAGATTTTTTGTCCATTTCTTTGCTCCTTAGTTTTTATAATATTACTTTAAAAAATAGCTCAATATTTCTTCTAATGTTTGTTTTTCTTCATTACCGCGAGATAATATATTTCCAAACAACTTAGTTTTTATATCTTTATATTGACTTAATAAAAATCCATCATTTTCTTGCCCCTCTATTAATGCTAAATTGTAAATAGGATTTTTAGAATTAACTAATACATAGCCAATCTTAGAATTATTTATTCTATTTTTAATTTTTTTCTTAAACGAATAAGTGGCTGTAAGTATTTCTTTTATATTATTAGCATTTATAAATTCTCTACTAGAATCTATAACTAAATTTATCATAATATTATTCTTTAAAACTATATTTTTAAGATTAATATTTTCAAGTATTTGCTTTTCTGAACTACCTATTTGAATTCCATTGAAAAGTAAGTACATATTGTATTCTTTTGAAGAGTTAATATTTAGTATTTTATTTGTTTCTACTTTATTTTGAGATAATTCATATATTATAGTTATATTATTTAAAGTGTATATTCCTTGTTTCTTTATAATTTCAAGTTCTTCATCATTTAAATACAAATCATACATTCTAGAAATAAATTTAGATGCAGCCTCTAAATCCCAAGTCCAAAATATTTGATGAGTTTCTTTTTTAGATATAGATAAAACTTTTTCTTCTATGTAATTACTTATCATTGAATAGCTTTTCTTAAATATTTCATTACTTAATTTATAAAGATTGTAAGAAACATTGGTTAATTCTATTTCCTCTATATTCAGATTTTTATCTTCATTTTTATTTTCTATTTCTTCATCTAATGTTAAAGCTGCTTCTTCTACATTATTATATTTATTTTTCAGCTTATTTCTTATAATCTTTAAGTCCTTTATAACATTATCTATATCATAAAGTTCTATATTTTGCTCTTTCTTCTTTTTAAACTCTTCTTCTATCTTACTTATCTCACTATAGAAGAGGCTTAATGAATTACTATACTGTTCGCTCCAATCATAAAGTATACTCATATATTTTCTACTACTTTCATTGCATACTTTTTTAACCATAAGTATAGTAGCCTCTTTATCTACTACTTTTTCATCATATTCTTGCTTTTCATATCCCCAGTCAGTTTCAAATATATCTGATAAGATTCTCTTTCCTACATTAAAGAAACCATCTTTTTTTATAAGTTTTACTTTCTCTTCGTATTTGTGCTTAACATATATATCTTCACTTTCCATACTAGGTAATGAATATGAGAATCTAATATCAATATTCAGTTTTTCGTATATTTCCTTTTTCTTTTCTTCACACTCTCTTACAATACCTAAAATTTGATTTTCTATCTTTTTACTCTTATTATTTATATTTTCTACTATATCTGAATAGCTACTTATTTCTTTTGAATCCGACTCGTTTATTTCTTCTATTGTATTAAGTGTTACCTTATCTATAAGATTAATTTTAGATGTTATTTTATCTCTAGATACTCTAAAATCATAATTAAGATCATCAATATCATTAAGTATTTCTTTTATGTAACTTGTATCTTCTAAATTGCTTCCATCTATGATTTCTTTATCAGTATCAATTATATTGCCAATTCTTTCAACAATACTCCCTTGCCTTTGAATATTTAGTTTTGGGGTAATATTTTCAACACACCTATATATAGACTTTATAAAACCTTCAAGATTAGATTCATTATATAAATTATTGTTATTTTTTATTCTTCCATTTAAAGCATTTAAAGAAGAAATTTGAATAATATCAAACTCTTTATTGCTTGTTGCTTTTTCTAATAATATTTCTGCTCTTTTTTTATGCTTGTCTAATATGATATATTTATTTTCTTCAACAATGCCATATTTACCTATCTTTTCCTCTATTGAATCTATCATATTTTGAACTAATATTATTTGCTTCTTTTTATCATTTACTATTTTTATTTTTTCTAAATTAATTTGGTCGCTATTAGCTTTAACAGTAGTTAAAAATACACAAATATCTATTGTTGGTAATAGAATCTCCAAAGTTAATTTTTCATGCATTTCTAAATTATAAGCATCTAGACCTGGACTATCTATTAACTGAATATTGTCATCTAATAAAAAGTTAGGTGATTTTATATCAATCTGAGCTACATTAAACTTATTATTAGAATTTCTATTTTCATCAGCATACTTAGATATAACTTCCATATTTAAATTAGTATCATCATAAACTTCTGGAGATTTATCTTTAAAGTATATAGTAGCCTGTCTTTTTTCGCCTTTAGACACTGTTATTATTATACTTGAGCTTGGCAAAATAGCTACTGGTAATAGCCTTTCCCCTAGCAATGAATTTACTAATGTTGATTTCCCACTGCTTGTTATTCCCATAATAGCAATTCTTATTATATTACTTTTTATTTGTTTTTTACGTTGCTTTAACCATTCAACATCATTACTGTATCTATTTCTTCTGTATTCATTCTGTTCTAATATATTTTTTATATCTTCAATTGTATCTAATATATAGTTATCTTTATTCATAATTTTCTCCATCTTTTATGCTAATTCATGTTATGTATTCATAAATAATCATTTACTGTTATATTACCACAATTGACTACATTTATCTAATTTCTATTTACAAAAAATCATTAAATTAACTGTGAAACCTTATATTTTTCTATGTTTTTACATTTTACATATATTTTAGAGGAATTGTTAGATAGACCTGTTATCTTTTCTTATTATTTCTTTAATTATTAAGATAAATTACTAATTAATTTCTCATCATAAGTTTAGTTTTTCATATTATTAAAAAAGAAATAAACTAGTTAAATATACTATTAATCTTGTTTTTTGATTATTAACATTTTTAGATGTAAAAAAATACTATAATAGCATAAAAATAAGCCATGCCTTAAGTAAATGGATATATTATAAATTGTTTTTATAATATATCCATTTTCAAAGCATAGCCTAGTTTTTTTGATCCTTACATTTTATAATATTGTTAATATTTTATAATAAGTTATATTTCTACAATTACTGGTAATATCATAGGCTTTCTTTTCATTGTAGTATATACAAAACTATCTACTTCTCTTCTTATTCTATTTTTAATTTCTGCCCATTGTGTTATATTATCGTCTAAACATTTTTCTACAACTTTTGTAACTATACGTCTTACATTGTTAATTAAATCTTCAGAATTTCTAACATATACAAAACCTCTTGACACTATATCTGGTCCTGATAATATTACCTTATTTCTTCTATCTATTGCTACTACTACAGTTATAATTCCATCTTCAGCTAAATTTTTTCTATCTCGCAAGACCATATTTCCCACATCGCCAATTCCAAGACCATCTATAAGAACTCTTCCAGATGGCACTTTTCCAATAACTTTTCCCTTGTTTTTTGATAATTCAAATACATCACCTGTATCTAATATAAATATATTCTCTTCTTTAAGCCCCATACTTTGAGCAATTTTAGCATGAGTAATCAAATGTTTATATTCACCATGTACAGGAATAAAGAATTTAGGTTTTAATAAGCTTTGAATCACCCTAAGTTCTTGTTCACATGCATGACCTGAGACATGTATGTCTTCTATTGTTTTATATATTACATTAGCACCTTTTTCAGTCAAGTCATTTATTAAATTTGATACAGCTTTCTCGTTTCCTGGTATTGGAGATGCTGAAATTATAACCACATCTCCCTTTTGTATTTCTATATATTTATGAGTTGACGCTGCTATTCTAGAAAGAGCTGCCATTGATTCACCTTGACTACCTGTTGTCACAATAGTAATTTGGTCATTTGGACAATTCTTTATTTCATCTAATGATACTATCATTTCTTTAGGTATAGATAAATATCCTAAATTCATTGCAATCTCTGATATTTTCTCCATACTTCTACCACTAAAAGCTATCTTTCTTTTATTTTTTATAGAACAATCGCTGATTTGTTGAAGTCTATGAACATTTGATGCAAATGTAGATACAATAACTCTTCCGGTTGCTTTACTAAAAAGATTATCTAGTGTTTCTCCAACTGTCTTTTCTGACATTGTATATCCTTTATGTAATGCATTTGTGCTATCTGCCATCAATAATAATACACCTTTTCTGCCTAGTTCTGCATATCTTTGAAGATTTATTACATGACCATCTATTGGAGTAAAGTCAACCTTAAAATCTCCACTGTGTACAATAATTCCCATTGGTGTATGCAATGCTATAGAACAAGCATCAGGAATACTATGATTGGTTCTAATAAATTCGATATTAAAATTCTTTAATTTTATAGTTTCACCAATTTCAACAAGATTTAATTTACAATCATTTAACATATGATGTTCTTCTAGTTTACTTTCAATTAATGCTAATGTTAATTTGGGTGCATATACTGGAACATTAATTTGTTGTAATACATACGGTATTCCACCTATATGATCTTCATGACCATGAGTTATAAAAAAGGCTTTTACCTTATTTTTATTTCTTATTAAATATGTAACATCAGGAATTATGATGTCAATTCCATAAAGATCTTCATCCGGGAATGCTAAACCACAATCTATAACAATTATTTCATCACCATATTCAAATGCTGTAATATTCTTTCCTATTTCTCCAAGTCCACCTAATGGAATTATTTTTAATTTCGCCTTATTTTTTAGTGAAACCTTCTTTGGTTTGTAACTCTTTAAATTTTTAGTTTCTTTTTTAGTTTCTATAGTGTTTTCCACATTTTCACTCCTCATTTACTTTCATCTCTTATTTTAAGTATGTACATATACGATTAAATATATAACTTTAAATTTAAGTTATTCATTTGCAGTACAATAATATATTTTTTATTTAAGTTAATACTATTTTTTCTATTCCATTATTAATCGGAAATATCTTTCAACAACTTTATAGTATGGTTGATACTATTATAGTCGGTAGATTTTTAGGCATCCAGTCTCTTGCTGCTGTTGGAGCAAGAGGATCTATTTTCTTTTTAATAATAGGATTTATAGTAGGACTTGCCAGTGGATTTTCTGTTATTGTTTCTCAAAAATTTGGTGCTAATGGTGATGAAGGTGTAAGAAATTCCGTTGCAACATCAATAATTTTATGTTTTATAATAACTATAATAATAACCACTTTAAGTCTTTTATTTTCTAAATCACTATTAAGGCTGTTAAATACCCCAGAAGATATTATAAATAGTGCTAATGCTTATATAAGTGTTATCTATGTAGGAATTGGAGATAGATTTATTCCTATGATGGCTGGCGTTGCTTAAATTATTAGTAAGAGTTATTGTTGCATTTACATTGCCTGCTATAATTGTGTATACTGGTATATGTTTAGCTAGCCCAATAGCATGGATTGCAGCATGTATTCCTTTGGCAATAAAATATTATAAAACCATAGACAAGATGAGTATTAATGATTTAAATTTTTTAAAAACAAAATCAACAGAACTTCTTGGATAAAAAACAATGTATTAAAAATATTCCTTGGATAAAATAAATATTCCAAGGAATTTTATTTTATATACTGATCTACTAGATCACAATATTATTATACTTATATTCTTCATTATTCACTTCAAATAACATTTCTATAATTTTACTTTATATTAAGATTATAACTCATTCATTTTTATATTAATACATCTTAATTATTAAATTTTAATTAAACTAAAAAAACAAGTCTTGTTTAAGTAAAAGTTAAAATATATTTCTTTTCAAACAAAACCTTGATTTTTTAATTATATTACTTATTCTGAAATTCCACTTTCCTCAAACTTTTTTGTAAACTTTTCTAATAGTTTATTTATAGGCTTCTTTAAAAATACTGCAATTAAAATAGAAGCACCTCCATAAATTAACAATATTATTATATCTTTTGTTAATACTTCTCCTACTACTCCACCAATTGCTTCTCTTGCAAAAGATATAGCATATGTAAATGGTAAATAAGGATGTATCATTTGAAAAAATTTTGGGGTTAATTCTATTGGAAATGTTCCTCCTGATCCACCTATTTGTAATACTAATAATACTATTCCTATAACTTTTCCAACATTTCCAAAAACAGAAACTGCCGAATAAAGTATTGATACAAATACAGCACTAGTAAATAACATTCCTAGGACTAATAACATAGGATTTAAACAATATATTTTTAATAAATATAAATCTCCCATAACTACTATAAGTGATTGAATTAGTGCTACAGTCATAAATAGCATTAACTTACCAAAATATATTTCCCAAAATTTATATTCTCCATGAGTATTAACAGTTAAAATTGAAAGCAACAATAATAATCCAACCCATAAAGATAATACACTATAAAACGGTGTCATAGCACTTCCATAGTTGCCCATTGGATACAATTCTCTTGTTTCAAGATTTACAGGAGTAGTTAAAAAATCCGTTCTTTCTTGAACATCTTCTTTTAATAAGTCTATTAATTCTTTTAAACTCTGTTCGTCTGTTACATTTTTCATTTTATCTGTTATTTCATTTATTATTCTTTCTGCTTCTGGAAGTTTTTCTTTAACAAAAGTTATTCCTTCTATTCCTTTGTCTGCCCCTTTATAAGCAGTGTTTAATATGCCTTCAACATTAGGTAATCTTTTTTCAGCTTCTTCTATCATTGTTAATGTATTTTCAGCAACTTTAAATGCACTGTCAAATATATTATTTATTTGTGGAAGTATTTCTGTGTCAAACTTTAAATATATATCTTCACTTGTTGATGCAATATTATCTGCTAATGTTTTTATATTGTTTAATAAACTTAAATCTACAGTATTTCCAGCATCTAAAGAATCTCTTATACTTTGAAGTGAATTTTGAATTTTATAAATATTTTCTTGTAACGTTTCAAGCTTATTTACAATTCCATTTAGGGGCTTAGTAGAACTAATATTATTTAGTACTTTTAGAAACCTCAATACTGAATCATTTACTTTTTCTAAACTCTTTACCTTATTTATTAAATTATTAATCATTTCTGGTGCTTTCTCTGTTCCAGAGTTTATAGCATCTATAATACTATTTGTATATGATGAAATATCTTTACTTATTTCTGAAACTAATCTAATATCTTCTTTAATTGTTGGTGACATATCATTTAATCCACTCTTAGATACAGAAATAAAACTTTCTACCTCACTACTTAAGCTCTTAGTATTATTTAATGTTTCATAAATTAAAGGTATACCTTCCTGTATTTCTTTAACTAACTCTTTAATTTTAACTACACCATCATAAGCTAAATCAGTTGCTTCATTTATTTCTCCGAACCTGCCTCTAATTTCTTCTAACATATTATATACATTAGATATTTTAGGTATTTGATCTTCTAATTCAATTCCCACATCTCTTGATGCCGTAAGTAATGAATTACTAACTGTTTCAATTACACTCTTTGTAACATTTTCTTGAACTCCTGAAGCACCTTTATCAGTTAATTTAGGAGCAACTGCATTTATTTTTTCATTAACAGTATAAATTATAGTTCCTTTTTTAATATCACTAGTTATTATTGAAGTCATATCTTTTGAAAAGTCTTCTGGAATTGTTATTGTAGCATAATATTTCCCCTTTTTAATAGCTTCATCGGCTTCCTCTTCACTAACAAATTGCCAACCTAATAAATTATTTTCTTTTAATCCATTAATAACTTCATCGCCTAAGATTATATAATTTTCCAATATATATGCACCTTTATCCTTATTTACAACACCAATTTTAATTTTACTTGTAGCTTCTTGTGAATATGGATCCCACGATGCTGCTATATTAAACCAAGCATATAAGGATGGTAGTAAACATAAAGCCATTATTACAATAAGTGCAGATGAGTTGGTAATTATATTTCTTATATCTCTTTTATAAATACTAAATATGTTTTTCATATTATGCTGCTACTTATACTCTATACAAGTAGCTCTCCTTTCCATAACAAATAACATTCTTAAGTATATTATTAGGATATTTTCAAAAATTTATTAGTTATTTATTATAAAAGAGACGATAATTCCAAGGTTAATAAAAACAGACTACAATAATAAAATAAATATAGATATTTTCAGATGCGTATATATAAGAATAGACAGAATTTCTTTAAGATTGTGACTAAAGAAAAAATTTAGAAAGTAAAATAGAAAGTAAGCTTAAATATAAAAAAATTAGCTCTGTATTAAATCAATAATAAATAAAACAGAGCCAATAAATACTTTATTTATTCATGCCTTCATAATCTTTTAAGAATTTTTCAATTCCTGCGTCTGTAAGCGGATGCTTGATCATTTGCATAATAACATTGTATGGAATTGTTGCTATATCAGATCCTGCTTTAGCACAGTCTAATACATGAATTGGATTTCTAACACTTGCAGATATAATTTCAGTATCTATTCCATGAACTGCAAATATTTCAGATATATCTTCTATTAATGTAATACCTGTACTTCCAATATCATCTAATCTTCCTAAGAATGGACTTACATAGCTTGCACCAGCTCTTGCTGCAAGTAATGCTTGTACTGCTGAAAAAATTAATGTTACATTTGTTTTTATTCCTTCTTTATGAAGAATATTTACTGCTTTTAATCCTTCTGCACACATAGGAATTTTTATCACCATGTTTTTGTGAATTTTAGCTATTTCACGTGCTTCTTTAACCATTCCTTCACATTCCATTGAAATAACTTCTCCACTTATTGGACCATCAACAATGCTTGTGATTTCCTTAATCACTTCTTTAAAGTCTCTTCCTTCTTTTGCTATAAGTGAAGGATTTGTAGTAACACCACAAATAACTCCTAACTCATTAGCTTTTTTTATTTCTTCAATATTGGCTGTATCAACAAAAATTTTCATCGATTAATCCTCCTAATCTTTTCTTACTTTATTTATTCTATAATTAGTATACATAATCCTTCAACTTTTAAAGTTAACGATTACTTTAGAACAAAATCGCTAAGGCGACTTTAGAGCCCTCGATTTTTTTAGCCATGCACCCTTTCCAAACGCAGTGCAGGAATAATGGTGCGGCATATGATTATTTTTTATTCTTTAGGGGTACTCATCATACCTTTAAAAAACAGTATCCTAAAAATTATACACAAATTTCTTAATAATATAAATTCCTAAAGAATAAAATATAACGTTTGCACTTACTTAAATAAATATTCTAAGTTTTAGATGAAATATTACTCCATCTAAAACTTAGAACTTTAATTTTTTATAAAGAAACTATTGTATCAAGAGCAACTTCCATCATTGCTTTGAATGTTGTTTGTCTTTCTTCTGCACTTGTTACTTCACCTGTTATAAAGTGATCACTTACTGTTAATAAAGTTAATGCATTAACTTTATGTTTAGCTGCTATTGTATATAATGCTGCTGTTTCCATTTCAACTCCTAAGCAACCGAAATCAGCCCATTTCTTCCAATCTTCATTATCATCTCCATAGAATATATCTGAACTATATACACTACCTACTTTAGGTTCAAATCCTTTTTGTACTGCTATATCATAAGCAGGTTTTAATAAATCAAAACTTGCTGTTGGCGCATAAGTTCTACCTTGGAATCTTACTAAGTTAAGATTTGAATCTGTTGAAGTTGACATTGCAATTATAAGATCTCTTATTTTAACTCTTTCATGGTAACCACCACAAGTTCCAACTCTTATAAGGTTTTTAACTCCGTAGCTTTCTATTAATTCAGTAGAATATATAGACATTGATGGGATACCCATTCCGGTTCCTTGCACTGATATTCTCTTACCTTTATATGTTCCTGTAAATCCATACATTCCTCTAACTTCATTGTAGCAAACTACATCTTCTAAAAAGTTTTCTGCTATAAATTTAGCTCTTAAAGGATCTCCTGGTAATAATACGCTTTCTGCTATAGCGCCTTCTGGTGCATTAATATGAATACTCATTGTGTCTTACCTCCGCTTATTATAATTTAATTAATTGTTATGTTTTTTAATTTGGGTCTTATATAAGTAAAATCTATTTTAATATTGATTTAACTTCTTTAATTATTTCTTCACTAGTTAAATTATATTTTTTCATAAGTTCATCTGGTGTTCCTGATTCTCCAAATGTATCTTTAATTCCTACCATTTTAATTAAAGTAGGACATTCACTAGATACAACTTGAGAAACCATTGCTCCAAGTCCACCTATAATAGAATGTTCTTCAGCTGTAACTATTCCTTTAGTTTCTTTAGCAGCTTTTAATATTATTTCTCTATCTATTGGTTTAATAGTAGAAATATTTATAACTCTTGCTTTAATTCCTTGAGTTTCTAATTCTTTTGATGCTTCTATAGCTTTTTGAACCATCATTCCTGTAGCTATGATAGTTACATCATTACCTTCTCTTACCTCAACACCTTTTCCGATTTCAAATTTATAATTATCATCGAATATATCTTCTGTATTGCATCTTCCAAATCTTAAGTAAACAGGACCATTAAATTCAGCAGCAGCTTTTGTTGCAGCCATTGCTTCTCTATGATCTGCTGGAACTATTACTGTCATATTAGGAAGTGAATTCATAAGTGCTATATCTTCAACAGATTGATGTGATCCACCATCTTCACCAACTGTAATTCCTGCATGAGTTGCTGCTATTTTTACGTTAACCTTTGGATAACAAATAGAGTTTCTTATTATTTCAAAAGCTCTTCCAGTAGCAAAAACAGCAAATGTGCTTGCAAAAGGTATGTTTCCTACATTAGCAAAACCTGCAGCCATTCCCATTAAGTTTTGTTCTGCTATACCTGCATTAAAAAATCTATCTTTAAATTCTTCTTTAAATCCATTAGTTTTAGTTGATTTAGAAAGATCCGCATCTAAAACTACTACCTTCTCATTTTCACGTCCAAGTTCAACCAATGCCATTCCGTATGATTCTCTTGTTGCTTTACCCATTTTAAATTCCTCCTATCTTTCAATCTCACTTATTGCTTGATTTCTTTGTTCTTCATTAGGTGCTTGACCATGCCAACCTGCTTGATCTTCCATAAAGCTAACACCTTTACCTTTTACAGTCTTAGCAATGATAACGCTTGGCTTATCATTACACTTTTCAACTTCTAAGAATGCTTCATTTATTTTGTCAAAGTCATTACCATCTTCACAAATAACAACATTCCAACCAAAGCTTTCAAATTTCTTATCTAAAGGAGAAACTCCCATTACATCTTCATTTTTACCATCTATTTGAAGGCCATTGTTATCAATTATAGCAACTAAATTATTTAATTTATAATGAGCTGCTGCCATTGAAGCTTCCCAAACCAATCCTTCTTGTAATTCTCCATCACCTAAAACAACATATATCTTAGCATCGTTCTTTTGAGTCTTAAGACCTAAAGCCATTCCCACTGCATTTGATATTCCTTGACCAAGTGATCCGGTTGAAACATCTACTCCTGGTACATGCTTAGAATCTGGATGTCCTTGAAGAAGAGCTCCTGTTTTTCTTAAATTGTATAATTCTTCTTTTGGGAAATATCCTTTTTCAGCTAATACAGAGTAAAGAGCTGGAGCTGCATGTCCCTTGCTTAATACGAATCTGTCTCTGTTAGGATCTTTAGGATTCTTAACATCAACATTCATTTTTTCATTGTATAAGTATGTTATTATTTCTGAGCAAGATAGTGAACCACCTGGATGTCCTGATTTTGCTGCATAAATCATTTCTATTATGTCTTTTTTTACTTCTTTTAATGTAGAAACTAAATTTTCTTTATTCATACCTTTCACCAACCAATCTTTCAATTTGTAGTATATAATTTAATTAACTTTGTTTAAACATTCACATTTTAGCCTAGTTAAATCTAATATGCTTACATTTATGCTGAATTCTAATTTCCAGGTAAAATTAATTCTACCTGGAACTAAGAATCTTATTATTCTAAAAATCAATGCAATTTTAAGATATTATATTCGTAATTTAAAATATTATTAAACTAGCTTTCCTAGTACTGATTTACCAATTGTATTTTCAGGCATCTTTAATTCAAAGTTATCAGCTATAGTTGCACCAATTGTAGCAAAACTATCTACTGTATCCATTAATCCATTTTCTTTCATAGATGGTGAATAAGCTATAAATGGAACAAATTCACGTGTATGATCAGTACCAGTATAGGTTGGATCGTTTCCATGATCAGCTGTTATTATTAATAAATCATCTTCTTTTAATTTTTCTAATACTTTTCCTAAGTTAACATCAAATTTTTCTATTTCTTCTGCATAACCTACTGGGTTTCTTCTATGTCCCCATAAAGCATCGAAATCAACTAAGTTAACAAAGCATAATCCTTTAAAGTCTTTATCCATTATTTCTAATGTTTGTTCCATTCCATGAACAGAACTCTTTGATTTATTTGATTCAGTAATTCCTTCTCCATCAAATATATCACTTATTTTTCCAACAGATATTACATCAAATCCATTATCTTTTAATGCATTAAGTGCTGTTGCTCCATATGGTTTTAATGCATAATCATGTCTGTTGCTTGTACGTTTAAATTCGCCTTTTTTAGCTCCTAAGTATGGTCTAGCTATTACTCTTCCAACTTTCCATTCATCTTTAAGAGTAAGCTCCCTTGCTATTTCACAACAACGATAAAGTTCATCTAAACCAAAAGTTTCTTCATGACCACAAATTTGTAAAACAGAGTCAGCAGAAGTATATACTATCATATCTCCTGTCTTCATTTGATGTTCTCCAAGTTCGTCTAATATTTCAGTACCACTTGCACTCTTATTTCCTACTATATTGTGTCCTGTTCTTTTTGTTAGTTCATCTAACAATTCTTCTGGAAAACCTGTATCTGTAAATGTTTGGAATGGTTTTGTGATGTGTAAACCCATCATTTCCCAATGACCAGTCATAGTATCTTTACCAACACTTGCTTCTTTCATTTTCATATAATGAGCTAAAGGTTTTTCTGCTGCTTTTACATGTTTTATAGGATGTAGATTTGATATACCTAGTTTTTCTAAATTAGGTATATTAAATTTTTCTACTGATTCAGCAATATGCCCAAGAGTATCTACTCCTTTATCTCCATATTCTATTGAATCTGGCATAGCGCCTATTCCAAGTGAGTCTATTACAATTGTAAAAATTCTATTATACTTTTTCATACCTTTAATTCCTTTCCAAATTAGACTATGTTTTAACACTAATTTTACTATATTTTTACTTATTATGGGCAATACTATTTAAAATAGTTATTTATTATACAAATTTCTTAAAGTTATAAAATTTTTTTATAACTTTAAGAGAATGTAATATCTTATTAATTATAATTTTAATATGTACTATTATATTAATGTAAGAAGACCAACTATCATTGCACTTAAAACACTAACTGCAAATCCACCAATCATTGCTTTAAAGGCTAATCTAGCAAGGGTATTTCTTTTTTCTGGACACAATGCAGCTATACCTGAAATACAAACTCCCATACTAGAAATATTAGCAAATCCACAAAGTGATATAGTAAGTACTAAACCTGTTCTATAACTTAATGAACCAAATATGTTACCTAAGTCTTGGAATGCAACAAATTCATTTAATACTAACTTACTTCCTAATAATTGACCTGCTGTAAGTATATCTGATCCATTTAATCCCATAAAGAATCCAATAGGTGCAAATATATAAGAGAATATTTGTTGTAAACTTACTCCAAAAATTCCAAGTATACCATTAACTAATGCTACTAGCGAAATAATTGCAAGTAATGAAGTACCTATTGCTACAGCTGTTTGGAATCCACTCATAGCACCTTCTGAAATTGCAGAAATAAGATTTTCATTATCACCCTTATTGTCCATGCTAACATTTTCAATTAATTGAGTTTCCTCTTTTTCAGGTAATAATAACTTTGATATTGCTATACTTCCCATAGGTACCAAAGCACTAGCTATTAATAAATATTCCATAGGAATTCCAAGTGCAGTATATCCCCCTATTATAGTTGCTGACATACTTCCCATTCCTGAAACTAATACAACTATGATTTCACTATCAGTCATTCTATTTAAGTATTTACTAACTAATATTGGACTTTCTGTTTGGCCTAAAAACATATTAGCAACTGCAACAAAACTTTCAACTTGTGTTGTTCCCAATATTTTACCTATAGCTTTACCTATTATTTTTACTATAAATCCTAATATTCCTAAATAATATAAAGCTGCAACTAATGCTGAAATAAAAACAATATTTCCTAATACTTGAATGGCAAATATCATTCCTGTAGGTGCACCAGCATTACCTATTGTTCCAAATAAGAAACCGATTCCCTCTTTACCATAATCAAGTACTTGAGTAACTACATCTGATACTTTTAATATCATTATTCTTCCTAATGGAAATTTTACTAATAAAAATGCAATTACAAACTGTATACCAAGTGCTTTTAATATAGTTTTTTTGGGAATGCTTCTCTTATCTGCAGATAAAATGTACATTATTCCTAATAATAAAATTATACCTATTAAATTTATAACTATGTTCATAATCTTTCTCCTGTCTTTTGTTATAGTATTAACTTTATTCCCATAAAACCTCATACCTTTTGGACATCATTTAATAACGTTAAGTATGAGAAAATTTCATTAGTAAACTTTTAATACTTTTGCTATTAATATCAACAAGTTTTCTTGAATAATTTGTAAACCATGAAATTTTCTCTATTAATAACTATTTATTATTTTCTTTATCTGCTTTTATTAAATTTCTAATCCCTTCTATTGCAACTTTAATTGCTGCATCTGTATCATGAACTTGAGGATCTTCTAATCCAGCTTTAGCACGTTCTTGGTTAGCAATAGCTAAGAATACCGAACCCACACGTACTCTTAAGTAGCTTGATGCTATGAATAAAGCAGCTGATTCCATTTCAGATGCAAGACATCCACATCTTAACCATGCATTCCATTTATCCATTAATTCATAACTTACTGGCTTAGTTTCTGGTGAATGTTGACCGTAGAATGAATCTTTACATTGTACAACTCCAACATGATATTCTTGATTTAAAGTCTTAGATGCTTGTACTAATGAGTTTACTACATTAATATTAGCAACTGCTGGGAATTCTATTGGTGCATATTCCTTACTAGTTCCTTCCATTCTGATTGCTCCAGTGGCAATAACCATATCTCCACCTTTAACATCAATATCCATTCCGCCACATGTACCCACTCTAATGAAAGTATCTGCTCCACACTTTACTAATTCTTCTAAAGCTATAGCAGCTGATGGACCACCAATTCCTGTTGAGGTAACGCTTACTTTAACACCATCTAAGTATCCTGTATAAGTAACATATTCTCTCTTATCTGCAACTAACTCTGCATTATCAAAATATGCAGCAATCTTTGCACATCTCTTAGGGTCTCCTGGAAGAATTACATATTTTCCCACTTCTCCCTTTGCAACGTCTATATGATATTGTTTACCTGATCCTTGTGAATATTTCACTTTAATCCCTCCATTTTTTTATTATGTATTTTTTAGTTTTTATTAGTATTCCCGATTTATTTTGTAATATACCCGGAAGACGATTACATGTTTGCCACAAAACATTACTTTAGACACACATTCTACTTGTCTACTTTGTTGTATTGTTGTCTGTTCTTAAATAATATCATGTATATTATTTACATGTCAAGTTTTTTATAAAGGTATAGTAATTATGTTAAAATATTGATATATTGGTTATATTGTTAATAATAATTAGTTTTATACATGTAAATCCCAACTAAATCTCAACGATTAACTTATGTTCAAATTTAATGTTTTAATGTTATAATAAAGTATAGATTATTATAATATGTTTTTATTTAGACTTTTATTTATCTACTTGTATTAAACTTGTCTAATTTATTTTTTTAATTATTTATTATGGAATTATTTAAACACAGTTAAATTTAAAAATCTAAATAGAGTTTTTCTAAGATAACATTCTCTAGTTAATTCACTCATTATATATTATTGACAAAATAGAAATCGTTATCTCAAATCAGAAACACTCTATACAATTTATATTATGTTTATGCGTTAAAAAATTGTAGCAATACATTATTATTTAGTTTATAGAAAAATATTACAATTTAATTGGCGTAATACATAGCCTATGCTAGTTATTAATGAAAGGTGAATTTTATGAATGATATTAACTTAAGTGTAAAACCTAAAGAATTAAGATATGTTACTGTATATAATCAACTTTTTAAAATGATAAATGAAGGTATATTTAAAGAAGGTAGTAGACTTCCTTCAGAACCTGAATTAGCAAAATTTATTGGTGTAAGTAGAACAACATTAAGGCAGGCTTTAGCTTTACTTCAAGATGATGGTTTAATAAAAAACATTAGAGGTAAAGGTAATTTTATAATAAAATCTGAGACAAACAAAGACGTTGGTCTTGAAAAGATAGGACATCCCGTTTATAAATCTTTAGATGAACCAATTGATGATGTTGAAATCATTTTGCGTATAGAACCCTCTACAGATTATTTTAATAAAGTTTTAATTAAAAGTACAGCTGCTGTTGTTCTTGTTGATAGATGGTATAAGTATCAAGGAAAAGCTATTGCTTATACATTTACTTTAATACCAATTGAAACTATATCATCACTTAATATAGACTTAAACAATAAAAAACAAGTTATGGAGTTTTTAGAAAAAGAACTTTATGAAATAGCTAATGATATATTAATTGAATTAAAATATTCAACTTCTGGAAATTTTGCAGCAAAACAACATCCAATTGCATCTGAGGATAAGTTTTACTTAATTCAAGAAACTATATATAAAGATAATGAATTTCCAATTGTATCAAACAAACATTATCTTCCTATAAAGTCAACATCTATAAAGCTACATCCTACAAAATAAAAAGATAATTTAATAAGGCACAATGAAAAAATAACAAGTCCATTTGCTAGCTTATTTTCCATCATGCTACGTCGGCAAATTGACCTAATAGACTCGCTATGAGGGCAATTCGTCTCCTTGCCTAATGAAAAATATCAATTGCAATTTTGGACTTGTTATTTATTTTCATGTTCCTAATAACAAAATCACCTACTAGATATTAATCTCCATAAATAGGAGTATTGTGATTAAATTATTCTTTTAAAAATTTGATTTAAATTCTTTCTTTATAATTAAGAACTCCTCTAAATCATTTAAAAATTGAAATAACAATGCTCTATTTTCAAATTCATCTCTATTTATAGGTAATTCCATTAATTTATATTCATCTCTTAACAAATTTAACTTATCTATTAACTTAATACAATCATTGTATTCATAAATATTTATTGAAACATCCTTCGTAAAATCTGATAATAGTTTTGTTTGCTCGTATGTCATATAAAATTTTGAAAAATGATTCTTCATCCTTTTTATAGTTTTTAATTGTGCTATCCTCATATCTACATATCTTATATAATAATCATCACTTTTAAAAATATAGTTATTATCTATTTTATGAGCTATTACCTTGGTTTTCTTTATTAACTCCTCCGCATCTCTTAAGATCCTTTGTTCGTATATTGGTACTGATTGAGTAATTAAACTTAATGCCATATCAGATAATATTATTCTATAATATTCTTCTATTTTATCCTTATTCTTATCAAATTCTTCCTCTAATGACATTGTGTACAAGTTAAATATCATTGCAACTCCAATACCAACTATAGTTAAAGTTACTTCGTTAAAAATCCAATAAAAATTTATATTATCACTGCTTAGAAGATGTGTTGACAATACAGCCCCAACTATCATTCCTTCCGTTATTTTCGAATATTTAGTTATTGGTATAAAAATAAGCAAAAAAAGTCCAAATATCATAGGATTATTTCCCAATACTAAATACAATATAAACGATAATGATATTGCTATCATTGATGCCAAGATTCTTCTAATTGAAATAAGTAAAGCTTCTTTTTTAGTATCTTGAATACTCAAAATTGCTATTATTCCTGATGTTACTGAAAATTCTAAGCCCATATAATTAGATATAAAAATTGCTATTGTTGCTGATAATGCTGCCTTAACTGTTTTTGACTGAAAATACTTTTTCATTTGTTTCCTTTCCTATTATCCTATAATATGTCTTCATCTTTTTCTATATGAATGATTTCTGCATCTGTATTACTATCTATAAATTCTATTATATTTTCTGATGTTGAATCTGCTTGTGCTGAATTTGCACATATTCCAACCATACCAATAACTATAGTTTTATGAATATCTTGCTTATCTATTTCAGATACTGATACATTAAATTTATTTTTTAACCTTTGTATTAAACTTTTTACAATCATTCTCTTTTCTTTTAATGATAATACCCACGAAGCTCTTAACGTAATTTTTAGTATTAAAATTTTCATAATTTTAGCTCAAAACCTTTCTTAATAGATTTCACAGTATTACTTATTAAATATATTTTAAAGTCTATTTTAAGTCAACATTTATATTTATTATAACAATATTCACTTAGAAAGATCCTTTTATATTATGTTTAAAATCTTTATACTACAATATAAATGAAAAAGCGAATGATCTAAATTATCATCCGCTTTTACTTAATATTTTTTCATAATTATCTTTCACTTTTTATTCATAATAACATACTATTGGAATTCCTGGTTCAATATTTTCAAATATCTTTTGAGCTAAATAAGATGGTGCATTGACACATCCATGTGATCCATTTGTTTTGTATATATTTCCACCAAATTGACTCCTCCATATTGCATCATGTATACCAATTCCACCATTAAATGGCATCCAATAATTAACATCAGTAGCGTAGTTTTCTCCTTTTAAAGTTGCATTTTTTTGCTTATAATTTAACATATATACTCCTACAGGAGTTGCATGTCCTAAGCTTACATTTCCAGTTACTACATCACCTTGTGTAACCATTGTTCCATCTTTATAAAACCATAAATATTGTTTTGTAAAATTAATTTCCACATAAGTTCTTCCAATATCATTAACATCACGACTCACTGCCTTTTGGCGATATATTGGCTCTCTTGTAATAGTTTGTCCATTTTCAACTAGATTTATTAAAGCCTTAACTTCCTCTTCTGTATTGATAATCCATCCATAATTTCCTCCTGTAACTTTAGCTTTCGTTCCCATAGAGGTTAAAAACTCCCTAGTTCTTGCCACAGTATTATAAGAATTTGCTATTTCATTAACATAGTGTCTTATTTTTTTCTCATCAAATACAATATTTAAATCATCATCTACTTTAATCCATTCATTTATTATCGAATCATCTGCCACTTCTTTTCTATCACTAAAATCATAAGTTATTTTTGTTAATATATATTTGTTAAGTTTATTATTAATAGCTATAACTTTTGGAGAATCAGATGTATATTTAGGATTTTCGTAGCAATCAATCTCATCTAAATTTAAAATATTTACCCCATTAATTATTGATTTAACTACATTTTCATATAAAATATCTCGTTTTATTTTATTTCCATAGACTTCATCTACAATAGCATATCCATGATCTACATATTTAAAAGTAGGATTTTGAGGTTCTACTACTTTATTTTCATCAAAGCATGATAACTTATTTAAACATTCATTTAATAAATCTTCATCATATGAAACTAAATTCACACTGTTATAGTTACTTGTTTTAAAAAATCTAAAAATCCACTGAAATGGTTTCTGAGTATTTTTTAAATCTTTTAGCTTATCTTGTGGATCATATTTCAATTTAATACTATCATTTAAAATTTCTTCATTAGTTCCATCACGTTCTTTTAATTCTAATTTATATGATTCTAGCTCATTTGAAAGTTTTTTGTTAGCATCCTCTAAATTTTTGCATGAAATATTAACTCCATTTACTATAGTTCCAAAATAAAAATGACTTAAAAAATAAAAAGATAAACTAAGATATATAGTAATAAAAATAAAAAGAATAATACCTGTATTCTTTAAGTACTTTTCTTTATATTGCTTATCCACAATAATTACTTCCTTTCCTTTCTTAAAATAGTATAATGTAATAGTACTTATTCTAAATTGAATTCTTTTCATTATATTAAATTGATAAATTATTTATTCTATTTTTAAAGTATTTTTATATTTATAAATGACTTTAATTGTACTGAGTTTAAATAAATTGATATAATACTAATTAACAATAAATAACTTAAAATATATAGAAAATAAAAATGTCTTTAAACATGAGGTGATTAAATTTGATATTTTCTACTCTTAATATTGATAAAGATAAACCTATTTATTTACAAATAAAACAACATATTATTAATGGAATTAAAAAAGGCGAGTTAAAAAAAGATAGTAAACTTCCCTCCACAAGAGAAGTAAGTAAATTTTTAAATATAAGTAGAAATTCTGTTATTTCTGCTTATGAAGAATTAGAAAGCATTGGAATAATAATTACTAAGAGAGGTATTGGTACTTTTATTGCAATAGAAAGTGAGACCGAATGCTATCCATATAATATAAATTACGATTCTATGACAAATGATTATTCTAATAATCTTAGAAATTTGGATATTGTAAAAAATGAATTGCCTTATAAAAAAGGATTAATATCTTTTAAATCCATAGCACCTGAAAGTACTCTTTTCAATCTTGATGATTTTAAAAGAGCTTTATTAGATGCATGGTCATACGAAAATACTAATCTTTTAAATTATGGATATGCTAAAGGATACAAGCCTCTAATAGATTATTTTTTTGATTATATGATAAAAAAAAGAGTTAATACAAATAATAAAGATATTTTAATAACAAATGGTTTCACAGAAGCTTTCGATATAATAATATCTTCTTTAACTACCAAGGGTGATACCATTATTTGTGAAAAACCAACCCATAATACTGCAATAAAAATAATGAAATCCTACGGTTTAAAGGTTGTACAAATTGAAATGGATAAGGATGGTTTAAATTTACTTGAACTAGAAAAAAGTTTAAGTAAATGCAATCCTAAGTTTGGATACATAATACCTTCTTATAATAATCCAACTGGTATTGTAACTAAGAGTGAAAGAAGAAAAGAAATATATAATCTTTTTAGAAAATATTCTGTTCCAATAATAGAAGATGGATTTAATGAAGAGCTTCTCTACTCTAGTTCCCCAATTGAACCTATAGCATCATTAGCTGGAGAAGGTAATGGTATTATATATATAGGTAGCCTTTCAAAAATTTTATTTCCTGGTCTTAGGATAGGTTGGATATTTGCTGATCAAAAGCTTATTGATATTTTAGAAAGTGTAAAGCGTGGTAAAAACATTCACTCTTCTTTTTTAGATCAAAGTACTTTTTATTATTATTTAAAAAGTGGTTCTTTTAATAAATACTTGAAGAATGTTAGAAAATATTATAAAGATAAATATAACCTTATTATTGAAATGATAAATAAGTATATTCCTTATGAATATATAACGGGTGAAGGTGGTCTTCATGTTTTTATTAAATTAAAAGATAATATAAATTCTAGAGAGCTATTAGATTTGTGTTATAAAGAGGGTGTTATGTTTATGCCTGGAGATATTTTTTATGAAGGCAATGGTGATAAAAATACTTTTAGAATTGGCTTTGGTAGAGTGAGTGACAAAGATATTAAAAAAGGTATTAAAATTATAGGAGATAATATAAAACTATTATCAAGTAAATCTAACTTATAAGATAAACCACTATTTATACAAATTAAAAACTTAGTGGTTCTTTCTTTATTATGGTTACTTTAATAAAATAATATTAGAATAAGTGAACTATAATTATTATAGTTCCATTATTAATATTAAATAATACTAGTGAGGACGATAGTAATGGAAAAAATAATGCGACCTGTATGGGCAGAAATAGATTTAGATGCAATAGCTTATAATATGAAAAATATAAAAAGCTTAGCACAAGATAAAAATGTGATAGCAGTTGTAAAAGCTGATTGTTATGGGCATGGAGCTCTAGATGTAGTTCCCATTCTCCTTGAAAATGGTGCTTCTAGGCTTGCTGTTGCTGTTTTAACTGAAGCGATTGAGCTTAGAAATAACAATGTAATTGCGCCAATTATGATTTTAGGATACACTCCTGAATATTTATTTGAGGAAGTAGTTAATTATGATATAGAACAAACAGTTTATGATTTAGAATATGCAAAAAAACTATCACATGTAGCTATAAAATTTAATAAAAAAGCTAAAGTGCATATTGCTATTGATACAGGTATGGGGAGAATTGGATTTATTCCAAATAAAAAAGCAATTGAGGATGTTAAAGAAATATATAATTTAAAAGGTCTAGATGTAATTGGTATATTTACTCATTTCTCAACTTCTGATGAAACTGATAAAGAATATACTAATGAACAATTTAATAAATTCACATCTTTTGTAGATAAGCTTTCAATGGTTGGCGTTGAAATCCCAATAAAACATGTATCTAATAGCGGTGCTATTATAGATATGCCAAAAACTTATTTAGATAGCATAAGAGCTGGTATAATACTTTATGGATATTATCCATCTGATGAAATAAATAAAGAAAATATTAATTTAAAACCTGCTCTAACTTTAAAAGCCAGTTTAACACGTATACAAGAATTAGATGAAAATAGCTATATAAGCTATGGTAGAACATTTAAAACTAAAAGAAAAAGTATTATAGCAACTTTACCTATAGGGTATGCTGATGGATATTCTAGATTGCTTGCTCCTGGTGCTAAAGTTATACTAAATGGGCAGTTTGCTCCCGTTGTTGGTCGAATATGTATGGACCAATGTATGATTGATGTTACCGATATAAGTGATGTTAATGTTGGAGATGAAGTAATAATTCTTGGTGAAGATAGTGATTTAAAATTAAATGCTGACGATCTTGCCAAATCTATGGGAACAATAAATTATGAAATTCTTTGTATGCTTAAATATAGAATACCTAGAGTTTATATGAAAAATGGTGAAATATTTAATGTTAAAAATTATCTTTAATTAATATTATTTTTAAACTTAAATGCCCCACAGGATTTTTCCTGTGGGGCATTATTACGTTTAGCGTTTAAACATTCACCATTATATTTCTACAAATTTTATATATTATTTAAAACTCTTTAATAACAAACTACAGGAGTTCCAGCCTTTATATTTTCAAATATTTTTTGAGCCAATTCATACGGAGCATTAATACATCCATGTGAACCACTGGCCAAATAAATCTGTCCACCAAATTCTGTTCTCCAAGTTGCATCATGAAGTCCTATATTTCCATTAAATGGCATCCAATAATTAACTGGTGAACTATAGTTTTCTCCCTTTAATGTAGCATTTTTTTCTATATAGTTTAATCTATATGTTCCTACAGGAGTTCCCCAATTATTACTTACATTACCAGTAACAACATCACCATCTGCAATTAACTGACCCTCTTTATAATACCATATATGTTGCTTAGAAAAATTAATTTCTAAATATGTATTACCAATATCATTCTTATTTCGTGATATAGCTGTTTGAGAATAAATAGGTTGTCTAGTAGTATCTTCACCTTTTTTTATTGTTTCAATTAGTCCATTTACTTCAGCCTGCTTGTCTATAATCCATCCATAATTTCCACCATCAACATTTACTGTTTCTCCTAATGATGTTTTAAATTCTCTTGTTTTAGAAAAAGTATTATATTTACTTGCTAAAGAATAAATATATTGACTAACATTTTTTTCACTAATCATTACTTCCATATCATTATTAACATAAAGCCAATTATGTATTGTAGAACCATCTAATACCTCTTTACTATCTTCAAAATCATATGTTATTTTTAAATTCGAATATTTATCAAGTAGATCTTTTGCTTCATTAACTTCTTTTGACTCTAAATTAAATTTTGGATTTTCATAACAGTCTATTTCTTCTAAATTTATTTTTGTTTCTCCATTAATAACAGCGTTTTTTACTACATCAGAAAATACTTCTTTTTTTATTTTATTACCTTTTACTTCAGGCAATATTTTGTAACCATTACTTGTATATTCAAAATCAGGATTTTTAGGGTCTGTTACATTTTCATTAATACAAGAAAGATTATCTAATTGTTTATCTAATAAATCTTCATTAAAAGTTACTATATCATTTAATGTAGAATGACTTTTACTAAATATAGATTTTGGCCAAGAAAATGCTTTTTGACCACTCTTTAAATTTTCTATTTTATCTTTAGGATCATAAGTTAATTCTATGCTATCACCTTTAATTTCTTCCTTTTTATCATCCCTTAATTCAAGTTCAAGTTTATACTGTGGAATTTTAGAAGCTAATAATTTCTCTGCTTCTTCAACAGTTACACCTCCAACATTTATACCATTAATTTGTGATCCAAAATAAAAATGTTTTGCAAAATATGCTGATCCCCCCAAATAAATAGCAAGTAAAATAGCAACACATACTATAATAGCTTTAACATTTGTAATATTTTTGGTAGGTTTGTGCCTTCGTTTTCTCATCTTTTTTGTCCCCTCTTTATATTAAGAAAAATTAAAAATTATATATTATGTATATAATGTATATATACACTTTTAATATATACATTATCCTAATGATTATATCACAAATATTCTTATTATAATAACTCTATATACTAGTAAAATCAGCCTCTATTTAAAGTAATTATTGTTATTACAATATACTTTGCTATATTATTTACTAAATTTAAGTTTTATCATATATTAAATTTATTTTTTATAATAATCACTAATAATTATTAATCCATTTAAATATTATTAATATTAAGAACAATATTTTTAAATTACATAGTCTATACTATAATATTAAATTTGAGAATAGGAGTTTTCTTATGAATAATATACTTAATAAAATAAATAATTTAGAAAAACTTATTGGTAATACTCCCCTAGTAGAAATATTATTTAAATATAAAGGGAAAGAACTGAAAGTATATTCAAAACTTGAATATTATAATTACACTGGAAGTATAAAAGATAGAATGGCTTTATATATTTTGAAAAAAGCTTATTTAAATAATTCTATAAAACAAAACTACACTATAGTTGAAACCACTAGCGGAAACACTGGTATATCATTCTCAGCTATAGGCACTTATCTCGGAAATTCTATTGATATTTATATGCCTGATTGGATGAGTGATGAAAGAAAAAAACTTTTATCAAGCTTTAATGCTAATTTAATATTAGTTTCTAAAAAAGAAGGTGGTTTTTTAAAATGTTTAGAACTTACTGAAAAAAGAAGATTAAATTCTGATACTGTATTTCTTCCATGTCAATTTTCTAATAAGGATAATGCAGAAGCTCACTATCTATCTACAGGACCTGAAATATGGAATACTTTAAGTAATCTAGGTATTATTCCTACTGCTTTTGTTGCTGGAGTTGGAACTGGTGGAACAATTATGGGTATAGGTAAATATCTAAAAGATAAAAATTCTAATATAAAAATATATCCATTGGAACCATCAAATTCCCCTACACTTTCTACTGGCTTTCAAGTAAGTGAACACCGAATTCAAGGAATTGTTGATGAATTTATTCCACCTATACTTGATTTAAAATCATTAAATGAAGTAATAAGTATTAATGATGGTGATGCTATTATAATGGCACAAAAGCTATCTAGAATTTTAGGTTTAGGAGTTGGAATATCATCCGGTGCTAATTTTTTAGGTGCTATAAAAACACTTGAACTAAATAATTATGAAGGAAATATAGTTACAATATTTGCTGATGATAATAAAAAATATTTAAGTACCGATTTAATGAAATGTGAACCAATTAAAGATAACTTTATTTCATCACACATTGAATTAATAGGTTTAAAAAGATTATAACATTATGCTATGTTTTATCAGAATGTCTAAATATGCATAAACAAAGCAAACTACGTAACTGAACTTTACCTATTGCATCAACATACATTTAAAACATAGCATAATATTGAAATTATTATTAAAATATACAATGTATGAACATCTATGAATTACTATCTATTTATAATTATCTGCTATCCCTAATTTTCATAATATTTAATAAGAGCTTGAGTACCTAGATCTCCTAAATCATGCCTATTTCTTAATAAGATATTTATACTCTATATCTAAAATTATAATATTTCTTGCATTTAAGTCATTTTGAAGATCTATTATTTCTGCTTCATCCCCATTTTTTTGTAGTATTTTAATAATTGGTCTTAATGGATTATTAATATTATCTCCAATAACTGTAGCACGCCTTTTATCACTTAATTTTACACATGATCCAATAGGATATGGTTCTATTTTTTTCAAAAATGCCTTTACAACATTATAATCAAAGCTGCTACCAACCCCTGCCATAATATATTCTATGGCTTCTAAAGGCTTTATTGGATTTCTATATGGTCTATTTCCTGTCAAAGCATCATATACATCTGCTACAGTTATTATCCTCCCAAACAAAGGGATATCTTCCTTTTTTAGTTTATTCGGATAACCTGTCCCATCAAATTTTTCATGATGACTTATAACTCCTAAATATATATCATTATCCATATATTTATTTTCTACAATATAGTTTCCACCTAACTCTGCATGAGTTTTAACAATATTAAATTCCTCTTCAGTAAGCTTTGATGGTTTTCCTATTATTTCTATTGGTATTGCTACTTTTCCAATATCATGTAATAATCCACAAACACCTAAATCACATAACTCTTTCTTACTTAAATTTAATGCACTTCCTATTGCAATTGATATTACTGTTACACTCAAAGAGTGAAGATATGTATTAACATCATATGATTGTAAATCTGTTATTCCTATAGATGTTTTTTTATTTTTACACATATTATTGACAAGCTTTACAGATATTGATTCTATCTCTTTTATAACATTCTCTTCCAAAATTTTATGCTTACTTTTGCACATTTCAAAAATATTCTTAATTGTTGTTACAGATTTTTTTCTTAAGTTATCATCTAATATTAGATTTTTTCTGCCATCATCAATGTATGCACCTAAAACATTGAAATTTATTAGTTTCTGTATGTTTGCATTTGTTAATATCATACCTTTCTTTAATAAAAAAGCTTTTGATTTTTTATTGTTATCTAGATGTATATTACTAGCTAATTTCATTCCAGCTTTCAATTCATAATAAGGTACAAATATCAATTAAATCACTCCTAAACCAGTTTACTTTTCTTCTTACTTTAATATTCTATCATTTTAAAGCAAAATTTAACATAATTTTTACTAATAATTATCAGACAAAATACTAAAGAGTAAAAAAAGAAAAATACTATTGGTACATTTATGTAGCCATAGTATTTTCCTCAATATATTCTTAAAATATAATTTTTTACATTTATTTAAAACCTTTTATTTTGAATCTCTATATTTTTTTAATTTTATTCTACATCTATCCATGTCATTTTATTTTTTAATCTATTTATTTCTGAGTCTTGTTCTTCTATCATTTTTATATAATTTTTCTCTTTTTCGCACCATTCTTTACTTAAATTATTAACTAATGATGCCATTTCATCTGCACTACCAACTATTCTGTTAAATAATAGTAAATTTGATTTTAGAATTTCTGGAATTTCATTGTGTGAATATCTTAAAATATGATCTATTTCTCCATATCCTTCTTCAAATATTGTTCTAACTTGAATTTCTGCAACTACTTTTTCGTTTGTTGGACAGAACTCAACTAAGTAATGTACTGAACGATATCCTGAAGCTCTTGATCTCACTTTTATATCTAATTCCTCGAAGACCTCAATATTGTCTCCATCTCTAACATTAGCGGTTATTTCTACTACTTTCCATGTGTTTATTATGTACTCATGTATTTCTCTCCATTGCTCCTTAAATATATGTATAACCCTTATTCCAATTAAATCACTTATTTCTTGTTTATAATTATCTACTGTAAATTCAAAATCATCGCCATATTTTTCTTTTCTATCTTCAGTTTTTCTTATAATTTTTTCTATAAGCCTAATAGGTTCTTTAATTCTTGATTTTACTGAATGTATAACCTCTTGAGAACGTAATATATTAGCTATAAATCCTGCTTGATTTTCATAGGAATCTTTATACTCAATATAATCATTATATATTGCTTTCATGTTTTCCATATTAATATTATATTTCTCTATTGTTTTGTCAATCTGTGGATACTCTAATAAAAATTCATCTATATTAAATTCCTTTTTCATAAATACACTCCCCTTATCCAAAAAATTTTCTTATAATTTAATACTACACTAATTTTCTCATAATATAAATAGAGATATTTAAAAAGCTGAATTATGTATTACACAGAAATCAGCTTTTTCATCTATATTTGATTTTTTTTATTCCTCATAAATTTTGAAATCATCATTGTACAAACAGTATTACCAGATGAATTTAATAATGTAGCTGGTATATCAATTATTGTGGCTATTACAAGCATTATTGCAAGAGCTTCTTGTGGAAAGTTAAACATACTTAATATAAGCATTTCCCCTATTGCTCCACCTCCTGGAACAGCTCCTACAACAGCTCCTATTAATAATCCTAAAATTAATATAGTTATTAATGAGCCAATACTATCAGTGTCACGTCCAAATATTCCAAACAAGAACATAATTTTGTATACACCACCTATAACTGATCCATCTTTATGAATATTAACTCCTATTGGCATTATTATTTTAGCTATACTATCTGGTACCCCCATCTTTTTAGCTGCTTTTATATTTACAGGTATGCAAGCTGCACTTGAACATGTTGCTACTGCTGTTACTGCTGGTTCAACAGAATTTTCCCAAAAACTTTTAATTCCCCTTTTGCCACCAGCAATATATGCATATATTGTAAAGAATATACCGAAATATAATATTGACAGAACAGTATATAGTACAAATACTTTCAAGTATCCTGTTAATATTTGTCCTCCTAATTCTCCTATTATACTTGCAAAATAAGCTCCAAGGCCTATTGGTGCATAATACATGATTATACTTATAATTTTCATTGTTACTGCTGCACCACTATTTAAAAATTTTGCAAACATTTTACCTTCTTCTTTACAAAGCATTGTCGCAAATCCTACTATTATTGAAAATAAAATTAATGCAAGTAAGTTACTTCTTGTTAAAAGTTCTGAAAAATCACCAACACTGATGCTAGATACAATCTTTTCTAATATTCCAACTGAATTCATAGTTTCATTTTGATTAGAATTAATTAAGTTTTCAAATGTAGATAAATTTAATCCTTTTGTAGGATCAAATAATTTAAAACTAGCCACTCCTAATATTCCTGAAATAAGAGCAGTTGCTCCAAATACTATAACAGTTGTCCCCAATAATTTGCCTAACTTCTTAGAGCTCTCCATATTAGCTATTGATGATGATATACTAAAAAATACTATTGGTATTAATGCTGTAAATATCATATTTAAAAATAATTTTCCTAATGGTTCAAATATTTTTGCATCTTCCCCCATTATAAGTCCTATAGTACCACCAAATAAAATTGATAGTAATAAAATTATTGAATATTTATAGTTTTTTATAAACTTCAAAGCGTATTCCTCCTTAATTGAATTTTTATTTTTTACTCTTCTTGATAAAATATAATTCCTTTAATTTTTTATATAAAATATATCTTTGTTAATTTTATTATATACAGAATTTTAACTATAAATAGTGCATATATTGCTTGAAATATTGTAAAAAGTGCTCTATGATTTATATATATTATTTGAAAGGTTGTCATTTAAATGAATACAATTGATTATGGAAATAAAGCTGGCTACTTGCATAGTGATTTTAAATTATTTCATATAAAAGATAAGAAAAATCAAGAATTTGAATTCCACTACCATGAGTTCAATAAGATAATTATATTTTTATCTGGAAAAGTAACTTATCTAATAGAAGGAAAAGCTTATTATCTAAAACCTTGGGATATACTTCTTGTAAATAATCATGATGTGCACAAACCATTAATAGATTCGTCTGAAGCTTATGAAAGAATAGTAATTTGGGTTAATTCAAATTTTATAGAATCTCACAATTATAATAATTGTGATTTGATGACTTGTTTTAAATTAGCTAATAAAAAAAGCTTTAATCTTATTAGACTTGATATCAAATTACAGAATTCATTAAAAGGCATTATTAGCTCATTAGAGTCTCCATTAAATTCAAATGATTTTGGAAGTAAACTTTTAAATAATGCATTATTTATCCAATTCTTAATTTATTTAAATAGGATATACCTTGAAGATATGTTTATTAATGATAAGTCATCTCTTAAATATGATAAACAAATTGAAGAAATATTAAAATATATAAATACTAATATATCAGAAGATCTTTCTATTGAATTTCTAGCAAAGAAATTTTTTATAAGTAAGTATTATTTAATGCATAAATTTAAAAAAGAAACCGGTTATACTCTTCATAATTATATATTGCAAAAAAGATTATTAATAGCAAAAGACCTTATAGAAAATGGTGAAGCTGTTTTAAAAGCATCTACAAAGTGTGGATTTAATGATTACTCTAGTTTTCTACGCTCTTTTAAAAAATTATTTAATAAATCACCAAGAGAACTTTTGTTGAAATAGATATGCCGCATATTAAGTTCCATTTAATGTAATGTATATATTATTTTTCTAAGGAAAAGATAAATACTGATTAAAGTATTACAGGAGGGAATTTAAAATATGGGTAATGATAAAATGTCAGCTCGTGAAAAAGCTAAACAAATGATGATTGCAGGGGATTCTTTTGATACCATCATGGAAAAAACTAATTTAAGGCTAAAAGACTTAAAAAAAATTAGAAGAAAAGAAATAGATACTCATTTTTAAAGTATCTAAACCTATATTTAAAACTATTTTCAATTAATAGTTTTTTTAAGTTAGTGCTATTTTTTTAATTTAGCACTAACTTTATCACAATTAACATTCATATAAATATAATAAATATTTATTTTTAAGGCTATGTTTTAAATGCGTGTTGATATATGCAATAGGTAAAGTGACATGGTAATTAGACTTTGAGAATTCTTAAGTGAGAAGCTAAATTTTATATTTAGCCTGTCAAACTTACTCAGCGAAGTCGAGTTTCCTTTTGAATTCTACATTTACTGCTTGTCTTAATTTCACATTGAGAGCAAGCTAAAATGGGACTATACTCATTTTTAGTATTCCTAAGTTTAATTACTCCGTT
>NZ_JAMQHY010000147.1:0-366 GCF_023845705.1 Clostridium sp. ZBS15 | reverse complement strand
ATTTTCCTCTTTTCTTAAATACTCCATAAGGATTGATATTTCTAAACTATCCTTACAAGCTACACGCCAGGAACACATAGGGCAAAATCTATTCCCACAAAAACTAGCTTTATGAAGTTTTGATTTTTCCAATGTTAAATCTGATAACATCTGCAAAAAGTCCCCACATTCTTTTATTCTTTCGGTAAGTTTTTTACTTACTAATGGTTCTATATAACTGCTAAATTTAGGATTTTTCCTTTTCTTATCTGTTCATTTATCAATTCATTTTTCTGTTTCATCTTTTACTTCTTTATCATTTATGTTATTATTACTCATATAATTAAATAGAAATTCAAAGGGATACAAAAATCCCTTTTTTTTTTC
>NZ_JAMQHY010000146.1:0-348 GCF_023845705.1 Clostridium sp. ZBS15 | reverse complement strand
TTTTTTTTTTTTCTTTTGTTTTTTTTTTTGATGGTTTTTGTTTTTTTTTTTTTTTTTTTTTTTTTTTTTTTGATTTCTTGATTAAAATTCTTTTATTTTTTTTTTTTTATTTTTTCATTTATTTTTTTTTTATTTTTTCTTCTTTTTTTTTTACGATTTTTTTTTTTTTTTCTTTTTATTTTCGTTTTTTTAAATTTATTTTTTCAATATATTTATTTTTTTTTTTTGCAGATGATTGTATCTATCAAAGTAATGTTGTGTATGCTGTAAAGTTTGTCAGTCAGTTTGAATATTTTTGATATAGATCATTGTCTTTTAGAATTTGTTGTGTTTTCTTTTTTTTTTTTT
>NZ_JAMQHY010000145.1:0-457 GCF_023845705.1 Clostridium sp. ZBS15 | reverse complement strand
GCTTCCTAACATATTATTTCCATGCACTTCTTGTTTGTGTGTTATTTTTTTGTTCTTGTCCTTTTTTTTTTTCTCTCTTTTTCTTCCGCCTCTTTCTTCTTTTCTTTCTTTTTTTTCTTTTTTCCCTTTTTTTCTCTTCCTTTTTTTTTCCCTCTTTTTTTTTTTTTTTTTTTTTTTTTTTTTTTTTTTCCCCCCTCTTTTCTTTTCTTTTTTTCTTTTCTTTCTTTCTTTTCTCTGTCTTCCTCTTTCTTTTTTTCCTTTCCTTTTTCCTTCTTTTCTTCTTTTTTTTTTTTCTTTTCTTTTTCTTTCTTTTTTTCTTTTTTCTTCTCTCCTCTTGATTGTGTGTCTTTGTATCTTGTTATTTCAGCATTAGCAATGCCATTTGGTGAGATTTATGTTGAAAACTGCTTTTCTTTTTTTTCTCGTTTTGCTTTTTTTTTTTTTTCTTTTTCTTTTT
>NZ_JAMQHY010000144.1:0-410 GCF_023845705.1 Clostridium sp. ZBS15 | reverse complement strand
ATAAAATATAAAAAAGAAAAAAAACAGGAAAAAAAAATAAAAAAAGAATAAAAAAAAAAAAAAAAAAAAACAAAAAAAAAAAAAAAAAAAAAAAAAAAAAAAAAAAAAAAAAAAAAAAAAAAAAAAAAAAAAAAAAAAAAAAAAAAAAAAAAAATAAAAAAAGTAAAAATACTTAGTATTATTTAAAATTAAAAAAACAAAATTTTTAAATAATTTAAAATTAAAAAAATAAAAAAAGATTAAAAAAGAATTAAGAAAAATAAAAAAAAAAAAAAATAATAACAAATAGGAGTTTTTAATAAAAAAAAAGACCAAATCTTACAAATTATTTTTTAATAATTAAAAAAAAAAAATGGAAAAAAAAATTCAATAACACAAAAAAAAATAAAAAAAAATTTAAAAAAAATAAA
>NZ_JAMQHY010000143.1:0-275 GCF_023845705.1 Clostridium sp. ZBS15 | reverse complement strand
CGACGCTCTTCCGTTCCGAGCGGAAGAGGGCAGTGTAGGGAAAGGTGGTACTGGAGTTCAGACGTGTGCGTGGCCGATCTCGAATATGTTTTTGATTGTTGTAATAATAATGCGTATAATTGAAGTATCAGTGGAATTATACCGTTAAATTTTATAAAAACTATGGATGAGTGTTGATATGAATAGGTATGAAGAATCTTTCACCTCCCACCCCCCCCCCCGCCGTACCCCACCCCCCCCCCCCCCCCGCCCCCTCCCCCCCTCCCCCTCCCCCC
>NZ_JAMQHY010000142.1:0-631 GCF_023845705.1 Clostridium sp. ZBS15 | reverse complement strand
CAAAAAAATGCAGATGTGGCGGAATTGGCAGACGCACTAGACTTAGGATCTAGCGCTTTACGGCGTGGGGGGTCGACTCCCCTCCTCTGCACCAAATAAGCAGAAGGGGCTCAATGGGAGAGTGCCCCCCTGCCAAGGGGGGTGTTGGGGGGTCGGGGCCCGGCTTCTGCTCCCAAAAAACTAAAAATGAGATCGGGAGAGCGGCGTGTGGGGGAAGAGGGTAGAACTCAGGGGGGGGCGGATTAGTCAAAAAAAAAAAAATATAAGTGATGTTTTGATTTGGAATAACAAAAAAAAAAAAAAAGGAAGAATGTAAATATAGATTTATTAAGATAATAAAAAAAAAAAATAAGAAAAAAAAAAAAAAAAAAAAAAAAAAAAAAAAAAATAAATAATATAAAATAAAAAAAAAGTCAGAAAAAAAAAATTATAAAAAAAAAATTTTTTATAATATTAATAAAAAGGAAAAAAAAATAATATAATTTATAAAAAAAAAATAAAAAAAAAAAAAAAAAAATAAAAAAAAAAAAATTTTAAAAAAAAAAAAAAAAAATTATAAAAATTAATTAATATAATATTAATAAAAATTTTTTTTTTAAAAAATTAATTTTGAAAGATGAGTGGAGGGGGA
>NZ_JAMQHY010000141.1:0-329 GCF_023845705.1 Clostridium sp. ZBS15 | reverse complement strand
AGGGAGAAGAAGGAAAAGAATGGAAGCTGGCAGCTCAAAAAAAAGAAAAAGAAAAAAAAAAAAAGAAGAAACAAAATAAAAAAGTAAAAAAAAGAAAAGAAGAAAAAATGGTACTAGCTATAAGAGAGAAAAAAAAAAAAAAGAGGGGAGAGAAGAAGAAAAGAAAGAAAAAGAAGAGGAGGAGGAAAAGGAGGGAAAGGAAGAAGGAGAGAAAAAGAAGTGAAAAGGGAAAAAGGGAAAAAGGAAGAAGGAAAAAAAGGGGAGAAAGAAGAACAAAGATATTAAAATTTTTTTTTTTAAAGAATGCGGCGCCCCCCGAGATCTACACT
>NZ_JAMQHY010000140.1:0-282 GCF_023845705.1 Clostridium sp. ZBS15 | reverse complement strand
GGGGGGGTGGGGGGGGGGGGTGGGGAGGGTGGGGTGGGTGGGGGATGGGGGGAGGGGGTTGCAGGGTTTAATGGCGGAATGAATAAAAAATCTACGGGAATAGGGTTATATTTATGTAAAGAAATTTTAAATAACCTTTCTAATAAAATATTTATTACTTCAGAAGTAGGAAAAGGAACAAAAGTATCTATTGCAGATCTTTTCTAATATATAGTTTTGATATCGTAATTGTTTATGTGATTTTATTGCTACTATAAATAACCATATTCCTATAAACATAAA
>NZ_JAMQHY010000139.1:0-325 GCF_023845705.1 Clostridium sp. ZBS15 | reverse complement strand
AGGGGAAGAGAGGAGAATTCCGGGGGGGCCGCGCCATTAAAAAAAAAAAATAAAAAAAAATAATTTTTAAAAACTAAAAAAAAAAAGATATTATTATTTAAAACAGAAAAAAAAAAAAAACAATAATAAAAATTAAAAAAAAAAAAAAAAAAAAAAAAAAAAAAAATATTTTTAAAAGAGAAAAAGAAGAAGAAAAAAAAAAAAAAATTATTTTAAAAAAAAAAATTTTTTTAATAAAATCAAAAATAATTTTTTTAAAAAAAAAATTTTATATAACAATTTTAATTAATTAAAAAAAAAAAAAAATTTAATTATACATTTTATA
>NZ_JAMQHY010000138.1:0-216 GCF_023845705.1 Clostridium sp. ZBS15 | reverse complement strand
CTTCTTTTTTTTTTTTTCTCCTCTTTCTTTTTCCTTTTTTTTTTCTTCCTTCTCTTTCCTTCTTCCCCCCTCTTTTCCTTTCTTTTCTCCTCTTCTTTCTCCTTTCTATTTGTTTTTGTTTTTTTTTTTTTTTTTTTTTTTTTAAATTTTAATTTTTCTTTTTTTTTTTTTTATAAATAACCAATTGTCCAATGTTCTGTTTTTTTTTTTTTTTAA